>CAISJH010000592.1 GCA_903885585.1 uncultured beta proteobacterium | reverse complement strand
GGGCGGGGCCCTGGGCAACGTCATCGACCGCCTGCTGCACGGCTACGTGGTCGACTTCCTGCAGTTCCGCTTCAGCATACTGGAACCGCTGTTCCACGGCGGCTACTTCCCCAGCTTCAACATCGCCGACAGTGCCATCACGCTGGGCGCCATCTGCGTCATCCTCGACGAAGTCCTGCGCGTGCGCAGGGCGAAGTAAACGGCAACCCCCCGGGCAATGCCCAGCCGTCAGGCCCCGGGGCAGACAGGCCCGGGCTGCGCAGAAAGGCCCACAGGTTTTCACCATTGACCCGCCCAGCGGGTCATGTGCATCATGGTCTTCCGACTCAAACCAAACGGAGACTCCATGCGCCTTTCCCGCCGTCACTTCTCTCTGGGCTTGGCCGGTGCCAGCCTGGGGCTGGGCACGCATCTGTCCTGGGCCCAGTCCTTCCCGTCCAAGGCACTGAAGATCATCGTGCCGTTCCCGGCCGGCGGCACCACCGACGTGGTGGCGCGCCTGGTGGCACAGCGCATGAGCGAGAGCATGGGCCAGCCCGTGGTGGTGGAAAACCGTGGCGGTGCGGGTGGCGCCATCGGTGCCGACGCGGTGGCCAAGTCGGCCCCGGACGGCCACACGCTGCTGATGCACAACCTGACCTTCCCGATGACCTCGGTGGCGCAGACGCTGGCCAACCGTTCGCCGTTCAACGTCGACACCGACTTTGCCGGCGTGTCGATCTCGGTCTACGTGCCCTTCATGTGGACGGCCCACCCCAGCGTGCCGGCCAAGGACTTGCGCGAACTGGGCCAACTGCTGCGGGCACAGAAGCTGCCCTACAACTACGGCTCCACCGGCCCGGGGTCGGCCATGCACGTGCAGGGCGAGGCCTTCAAGAAGGCGGCTGGTGTGGACATGCAGCATGTGCCCTTCCGCGGCGCGGCGCCGCTCAAGCAGGACCTGCTGGCCGGGCGCATCCAGGTCGGCGGCGATCAGCTGTCGACGTCGCTCGCCGAGATCAAAGCCGGCACGCTCAAGGCCCTGGCCACCACGGCCTCCAAGCGGGTGGCCGGCCTGTCTGATGTGCCCACCGTGCGCGAGCTGGGCTTTCCGAGCCTGGAACTCGAAGGCTGGAACGGCCTGTTCGTACCGGGCAAGACCCCGCGCGAGATCGTGGACCGCCTGCAGCGTGAAGCCGCCGCCGCCGTGCGTCACCCCGAGGTTTCACGCCGCCTGATCGAGATGGGCGCCGAGCCCGTGGGCTCCAGCGCCGCGGCCCAGGATGAGATCCTCAAGCGGCAGATGGACCAGTTCCGGCCGGTGATACGGGAGATGAACATCGAGAGCTGAGGGGTGTGGATCCGGCCAGGTACTCCAGCACCTGCGCAAGTGGCACCACATCGGCAAACTGCCGGTCCATATCGAACAGCGAGATTGCATGGGAAATCGGAATGCGGTCAAACACCGCCTCCTGCGGGACGATGGTGCGGAAGTTCCAGGAGGAGGCATCAAACACCGTGGCGCGGATGCAATTGCTGGTAGCCCCGCCGGCAATGATCACGGTGTCGATGCCCCGTTCGACCAGGTAGCCCAGCAAAGGGGTGCCGTGGAAGCCGCTGGGCTTCTTCTTGACGAACTCGATGTCGCCCGGGCCAGGCACGAGCTGCGGCACCAGCTGGGCCCCTACGGTACCCGCCAGGCACCAGTGCTCTGAGTTCAGCAGATCCCGCTTGCGACGGTACACCCCCATGTCGGCGCCGTTGGGGTCCAGTTCGAAGCGGGTGAAGAAGCATGGAACGGCCCGCTCCTGCGCCGCGCTGACCAACTGTGCGATCGCCGACACGGCAGCCCGCCCGATCTCGCCGCAGGAGGACGGCCAGGCGGCGTCGTTGCCGTGCTCGCCGACCATGTAGTTCTGGGCGTCAATCACCACCACGGCAGGACGCTGCCCGAACCCCATGCGGCGGCCGAATTTGCCGCGCGCAATGACTGCCAGATCCTGCTCGCTCAGGTAGCTTTGCCAAGGTGTCATGGCGATGGGCCCTTCCCTTCGAAGTTCGTCTGCTGATTCGCCACCCGGCGTGCCATCGGCCATCATGCGATGACCTCGTCTGCGCGCAGGCTCGCAATGTCCTCGGCGGTGTAGCCGTGTTGCGCCAGGATCTCGTCCGAATGCTGCGCGAAAACCGGTGCGGCACGGGGTGCTGGCGTCGCGCCACTGTCGAGGCGGAAAGCCCCCGACATCCCACGGTAGTTGCCGACCAGCGGATGGTTGAAGCGGGTCATGATCTCCTCGGCCTCCACCTGCGGGTCGTCGAACATGTCCTCAACCTGGCGCACGGCGGCGCAAGGGACCTGCTCGCCAAAGATCTGCTCCCACTCCAGCGCCGTGTGGGCCAGCAACGCGGCGCGTATGCGCGGCACCAGTTCATGAGGATGCTGTGCCCGCTTGCGCACGCTGTCGTAGCGCGTGTCGGTGGCGAGCTCGGGCAAGCCGATCAGTTCACACAAGGCCGTCCAGAAGTGCGGTGTGTTGGCAGAGATGTAGAGGCTGCCCGCCCGTGTGGGATGCAGCCCGGTGATGCCCCCTGAGCGCATGTCGCGGTAGGCATCACGGCCCTCATCCTGAGCCCACACCAGGCGGCTGGATTGCATCGCCAGCGCACTGCGCAGCAAGGAAATCGGGACGTACTGGCCTGCGCCGGTCTTTTCCCGCTGGTAGAGCGCAGAGCCGATGCGCGCGGCCATCAACGCCGCAGCGTAGTAATCGACCACCGAGCCGTACACGATCTCGGGCGCGTCAGCGCTGCCCTGCATCGCGCAGATGCCCGTCATGGATTGCATGACCTGGTCGTAGCCGGCGCGGTCTTTCAGCGGGCCGGTCTCACCATAGCCGCTGACCGCGCAATAGATCAGCCGCGGCTGGATACCGGCCAAGGTCTCATAGTCAATGCCCAGCCGTGCGGGTACAGCGGGGCGGAAGTTGTGGACCAGCACATCAGCGTCGCGCACGAGACGCCGCAGCACCGCCAGCCCCTGGGGTCGCTTCAGATCGAGTGCCAGTGCGCGCTTGCCGCGGTTGACACCCAGGAAGGCCCGGCTCTCGCTCGGGAGGGTGGACGGATACTTGCGCAGGTTGTCCCCCTGCGGCGGCTCGATCTTGATGACGTCCGCGCCCTGATCGGCCAGCAGCGTGCAACCATAAGGCGCGGCGATGTAGCCACTCAGGTCCAGCACGCGCACGCCGGCCAAGGGCTCCCCGGCACTGGTGGGCTCTGAGTGCCCTGCAAAGGTTCCAGGCGGCGTCATGTCGTGAGCGTTCATTGCTTGAGTCCCGTAGTGGTGGGCGCGGGTGCCGTGGACGACTCCATGAAACACGGGACGAGGTCCGCTTGGAGTTGGAACAACTCAATCATCGGACTCTTCGGTGACTGATGACCTCGGGATCAGATCCTCGAGCACCTCCAAGACCCTGGGTAGATTCTCAAGAACGTGGGACTCGGTCACCGCGGCTGCCGCATGGAAGTTCCTGGACGCAATATGGCCGGTGATCTTCTGATGCTCCAGATGCGCAGTCGCCATGGACCCCTTCTTGCGCAACAACGCGTGGCGCAGAGGCTCTGCGGTCTCATTGAGCACCATCAGGGACCGCTCCAGCATCTCGTTGCGGCAGGCCCGCACGATGTGCTGATGAAACACCACGTTCTCCTGGAGGTAAAGACCGGTGCGACCTTCAGCCAGATGGGTCTGCATCTGCCGATTGGAGGCCTCGAGACTCTGGATCAATGCATCCAAGAGCCCGTCTTCCAACCCTGCCAAGGCCTCCACACTCATGCGCTCCAAGACGCTGCGTAAACGGTAAAGGTCCCCCACAGACTTTCGCGTGTAGCCCCGCACTCTGAATCCGCGCCGCTCCCGATGGGTGACCAGGCCGCGCAATTCGAGTACCCGCAAAGCCTCGCGCACTGGCCCGCGGCTGGTGCCGTAGGTCTGCTCCAGGGCTTCCTCCCTGAGGGGGGAGCCGAGCGGGTGGCGACCGTCCATGATCCCCTTGCGGATCTGCAGCATCAGGCGCGATGCCTTGGTCTGGCGCGCCGGGTTGTCATTGGAAATTGTCAACAAAATGCCTTGGCCGTCGTTCAGGTTCAGGACATCAATCACATCGGTCTATTGTGGCAGCGTACTCGAAGCTGTATATTGGGGCAAAGAAAATTGTAGACAACAAGACTGCCCATGCCTGTGCGCCCGTTGTTCGCCGATCTGCCGCGGCCGGCTGGCGAGACCTTGCCGCTAGCCTGGGGATGGGAGCGTGAGGGCGTCGGCATGCTGGCATCCATCGAGCCGCAAGGGGCGGCGGCTGCGGCGACGCTGGTCAAGGCCGGTCGCCGGGTGAACCTGGACCTGCCGCTGCACTTTCCGCTGTCCCTGTTGCCGCAACGTGCGCACCGCATTCGCGAGGCGCCCAGCCATGAGCTCGACGTCAGCACCTACGAGGGCCTGCCGATCCGCGACGACAGCGTCAGGTTCTTCCCCCAGGCCTCATCGCAGTGGGACAGCCTGGCCCATGTGGGAGATCCGGTACACGGCTTCTACGGTGGGGCGCAGAGCGCCGACATCCACCTCGGAGACGGCTCGCGCAACGGCGTGGACCGTTACGCCGCGTTCGGCATCTTCACGCGCGGCTGCTATGTCGACCTGCCTGCTTTCTTTGCAAGCCAGGGGCGGTCGTGGTCGCCGACGGGTTCACAAGCTTGCACCGCCGATGACCTGCGCGCAGCGCTCGCCCACAGCGACATCCAGCCCCACGCGGGCGATGTGCTGTGCGTGCGCACCGGGTGGCTGGCCGCGTTCCGTGCGGCGGACGCCGCCGGCAGAGCGGCGCTCTTTCTGAAGCGCGATTACTCGGGCCTGGCGGGTGATCTGGCCATGTGGGAACTGCTCTGGGACGCGGGTTTCGCGGCCGTGGCCAGCGACTCCGTGACGGTGGAGGTGTGGCCCCTGCAGCGGGGCCAACCCAGCCTGCATCTGGCCATCGCGCGACTGGGACTCGTCCTGGGGGAAATGTTCGACCTCGATGCCCTGGACGTCGCCGTGCGTGAGGAAGGTCGCAACACGTTTCTGTTCGTGTCCAAGCCCCTCAATCTTCGAGGTGGTATCGGATCACCCCCGAACGCTATGGCTGTGTTCTAGCTCAAGACCGCAGGCTGCCGCCAGGCCGGCGCAGCAGACCCTGCCTCTCACCACCGTCCCCAACCCGCATGGAGTCCCCTCATGACCATTCTGACCAGCCGCCGCAGTTTCCTGTCCATCGCGGCCACCTCCGTGGGCGCCCCGCTCGTGGCGCGTGCACAGTCTTCGCCCGTGACCCTGCGCATGGGCCATGTCACCGCAGCAGGATCGGTGTTTGACCAGGGCGCCAAACGCTTTGCCGAACTGCTGGAGCAGAAGACTGGCGGTGCGATCAAGGTCACCGTGTTCGCCGGAGGTCAACTGGGTCAGGAGCGGGAGGTGATGGAGGGCATGCCGCTGGGCATCGTCGACCTGCACATCTTCGGCACCTCAACGCTGACCTCCATCGCGCCCGAAATCGGCGACAGCGACCTGCCCTTTCTCTATGCATCGAAAGCGCACGCCGACAAGTGTCTTGAGGGATCCGTGGGCGACCAGTGGCTCAGGCTCCTGGAGCCGAGAGGCATCAAGGGCTTGGGCTGGGGCGCAGGTGGCTTCCGGTCCTGCCTCAACTCGAAGAAGCCCATCGCAAAGAAGGAAGACTTTGCCGGCATGAAGTTCCGTGTCGCGGGGGGGCCGGTATTCATCGGGATGTTCAAGGCGCTGGGAGCGAGCGCGATCCAGATGAACTGGGGGGAGGTCTACACCGCCGTGCAGCAGGGGGTGATCGACGGCCTGGAGTGCCCGCCCAATGTCGCGCTGAGTTCCAAGCTCAACGAAGTGGCGAAGTTCGCGACGTTGGACGAGCACACCTACTCAGCGCTGGTGTTCGGCATGGCCGACCCGGCCTTCAAGAAGCTCAATACCGTCCAGCAGAAGGCCGCCGTCGACGCCGGGCGCGAAGCAGGGCGCTTCATGCGTGACCTGGCCGCGAAGCTGGACGCCGACGCCTCCACCGAACTGCGCGCCAAGGGCGTGCGGGTCGACATCATCGACAAGGCACCGCTGATCGCCGCGATGGACCCGGTCTACAAGGATCTCGCCAAGAACGCCAAGGTCGTGGCTGAAGTCAGGGCGACCAGAGTGTGATCTCAACATGCTGATCGCATTGCTGGTCGGGGCGTTCATCGTCCTGGTGGCGATGGGCATTCCCATCGCGTACTCGATGGGGATCGCCTCCATCTTCTTTCTGCTCGCCGAGGGAAGGCTGCCGTTGGCATTGGTGGCGCAGCGCCTGTTCGCCGGAATCGACTCATTCCCGCTGATGGCGGTGCCTTTCTTCATCTTCGCCGGGCTCTTGATGGACACCGGCGGCATCTCGGCGCGGCTGGTGGCGCTGGCGCGCGTGATGATCGGCCATGTACGCGGAGGCCTTGCCATGGTGGTGATGCTGGCCGAGGTCTTCTTTTCCGGAATTTCCGGATCGACCACGGCCGACATCTCGGCGATCGGCTCAGCCATGATCCCTGCGATGCGGCGTGCCGGTTACTCCCCGCAGCGTGCGGCGGCCATCGTGGCTGCGGCCTCGTCGATGGGCGTCCTGATTCCGCCCTGCATCATGATGGTCGTGCTGGGCAGCCTGGTCAACATCTCGATAGGTCGCCTGTTCGTGGCCGGCTTCCTGCCTGCAGCGGTGATGGTGATCGGCCTGATGGCGTTGATCGTGGTCCAGGCGCGCCGCGGCATCCTGCCTCCCAGCGAAGCGCGGGCACCGCGAGGCGCCGGTTGGCGCGCGTTCAAGGACAGCCTGCTGGCGCTGCTGCTGCCGGTCATCATCTTCGGCGGGATCTTGCTGGGCATCGCCACGCCGACCGAGATTGCCGCCGTCGCGGCGGTCTACGCCCTGGTGGTGAGCGTCTTCATCTACAAGGAGGTGGATGCGCGCGGCCTGTGGAAAGTGGCCGAGTCCACCATCGTCCTGACGGGTGCTGCCATGCTCTTGATCGGGCTGGCGATGACCTTTTCCTGGATTCTGGCCAGCCAACAGACGCCCGCGGCAGTCGCCCAGCTGATGCTGTCCGTTGGGGGCGGAGGCACGGGCTTTCTGCTGGTCAGCGTTGTCGTCTTCCTGATCGCTGGCGTCTTTCTGGAAGGGCTGCCGGCCTTGATCATCCTGATGCCGATCCTGCTGCCGGTGGCCGAGCGCATGGGGGTCGACCCGCTGCATTTCGGCATCCTCGCCATCGGTACCGTCGGCGTGGGCATTTTTCTGCCGCCCATCGGGATCGGTCTGCTGCTGTCGTCCGCGATCGCTGGGGCGAGCCTGGGCAGCGTCTCCCGCGTCTTCACGCCCTACCTGCTGGTGCTCATTGCCTCGCTGATCGTCATCGCGCTCTTCCCGTCGATCACGCTGATCCTGCCCCGGCTGCTTTTGGACTGACCATGCGTGCACTGGGTTTGATTCCCGAGTTTCTTTACCGCGCCGCGGCGGCCCTGGGCATCGCCGCCCTGGTGGCGATGACCTCGATCGTGTGCCTGAACATCGGCGCACGGGCCATCTTCAACGCCAGCTTTTCATGGAGCGAGGAGTTGGCGCGCTTTCTCATGATCTGGGCGGCGCTGTGCGGCGTGGCGATGGCCGTGAGGCGCGGGGCGCATTTCCGGATGGACCTTGCCGCGCAGTTTGGAGTCGCCTCCCGCTGGATGGAGAGGCTGCCCGCGCTGGCCGCGATCGTCATCGGTTTACTGCTGGCAGTCCAGGGCAAGGTCCTGGTCGGCTTGGCTGCAGCACAGCTGGCCACGGCCACCCAGATGCCCATGAGTTACCCGTATCTGGCGCTGCCGGTCTCGGGCGTGCTCATGGTCGTCTTCGGCATCGAGGCCTTGTTCGGCAAGAGCCCGGCACCGGCGTCGCACGCGGCTTCGGAACCGGAAGAGCTCCCCGGCGCAAACTCACAACGAGGATGAAAACCCAAGTGCGAGACTTCGTCGGCTACGGCCAGACCCCTCCACATGCGCACTGGCCAGGTGACGCGCGCATCGCCCTGCAGTTCGCCATCAATTACGAGGAAGGTGCCGAGTGCAGCGTGGCCGACGGCGACCCGCGCAACGAGGTCGGGCTGGCCGAGGCGGTGGGCGGGCGCCTGCCCCCCGGCCAGCGCGACCTCGCGTTCGAGTCGCTCTACGAGTACGGCAGCCGGGTTGGGATCTGGCGCTTGCTGGACCTGTTCCGCCAGCGCTCGATCCCGGTGACGATGTTCGGCTGCGCGCTGGCGTTCGAGCGCAATCCCTCAGTGGCGGCTGCCGTGCGTGATGCTGGATACGACGTGTGCTGCCATGGCTGGCGCTGGATCGAGCCGTTCCGGCTGAGCGAGGCGGAGGAACGTGACCACATTGCGCGCGCCGTGCAGTCCTTTGAGCGCACGACGGGCCAGCGGCCCTTGGGCTGGTACAGCCGATTCGGTCCCAGCGAACACACGCGGCGGCTTCTGGTCGAGGAAGGCGGCTTCCTCTACGACGCTGACGCCTACAACGACGAGTTGCCCTACTGGACCACGGTCGCTGGACGGCAGCACCTGGTCGTACCGTATTCGATGGACGCCAACGATGCCAAGTTTGCGCCACCCGCCACCTTTGCCACCGGCGAGGACTTCTTTCTCTATCTGAAGGAAACCTTCGACATGCTCTATGCGGAAGGAGAAACGGCTCCTCGAATCATGTCCGTGGGTCTGCATCCCCGCATGTCCGGGCGTCCGGCGCGGGCACTCGGCCTGGCCCGCTTTGTCGACTACGCACGCGGACACGGCCGAGTCTGGTTCTGCCGGCGCATCGACATCGCCCGGCACTGGCACGCGCAGCATCCCGCTTCCCCGATCCCGTCCTCGCCCCCTTCACCGACCGTTTGACACGTCCTCGCCAAGGAGATGACCATGAAGTCCATTCGCATGCACACCCGTCGCCCGCTGCTCGCCGCACCCCTTGCGGCGCTGACGGTCCTGCTGGCCGGCCTGGCCCCACTGGCCCATGGCCAGGAGCGCTACCCCACCAAGCCGATCCGCATGGTGATCGGTTTCGCCGCAGGCGGACCCACCGACGTCGTTGCGCGCAAACTGGCCCAGCGGCTGGAGCCCCTGCTGGGCCAGACGGTCATCGTCGACAACAAGCCGGGCGCCGCGACCACGATTGCCACCGCTGAAGTGGTCCGGGCACAGCCCGATGGCCACACGCTGTATCTCACCGGCTCGGCAGCGCTGACCATCACGCCGCTGTCCATCCCCAGCCTGAGCTTCGACGTCTCCCGCGACCTGGTGCCGGTAGGGTTGGTCGCTGCCGAGCGCTTTGCCATTGCCGTGCACCCCTCCGTGCGCGCCCGGACGCTGCGCGAGTTGGCAGCCTTGGCCAAGGCCAACCCGGGCAAGATCAGTTTTGCAAGCTCCGGCACCGGCAACATCGGCCACTTGACGGGCGAGATGTTCAACAAGCTCGCTGGCACCGACCTCACGCATGTGCCCTACAAGGGGGCTGCGCCCGCCATGCAGGACGTTCTGGCCGGCCATGTGGGGGTGCTGACCGCCGGCCTGGGCACGATGTACGAGCAGCACAAGCAGGGCAAGCTGTTCGTGCTGGCGGTGACAGACCGCGAGCGCTCCTCGACAGCACCGGAGATCCCGACCTCTGCTGACGCGGGATTCCCCGCGCTTGTGGCCAACAGCGTCTTCGTGCTGCTGGCCCCTGCCAAGACACCCGCCGGCGTCGTGGCCACCCTGGATGGGGCCCTGCGGAGAGTGCTGGCATCGCCGGAGTTCCAGGCTGATCTGCGGCAGGCCGCCGTCGAGCCGGTGACCGACATCGGCGCCGACGCTGCCAAGCGCTTCATCGACGGCGAGCTCAAGAAGTGGGCGGACCTCGTGCAGGCCAACAACATCCAGATGCGTTGAGCCCCTCGACGGCTCCAGCAGTGCTCGAGCGTTTCGCGTTCGCCACAATCCAGGAGCGGCCGCCCCTGACCTGGCCCGATGGGCGCCGCCTCGCGCTCTGGGTGGTCCCCAACGTCGAGCACTACGAGTTGGAGCCTTCGACGCGCAGCGTGCGCACGCCGTGGCCACGCTGCGCCCCACCGGACGCGCTGAACTACCCGCGCAAGGAGTACGGCAACCGGGTAGGCCTGGGCCGACTGCTGGACCTCAGTTCCCGCCTGGGCATGCGGTTCACGGCCTCGCTGGGCCTGGCCGTGCCGGAGATGTTCCCTCAGCAGTTCGAGTTGATGCAGCGTGCCGGCTGGGATTTCATGTGCCACGGCCTGTACAACACGCACTACCTGTGGAATGCGTCCGAAGACGAAGAGCGCGCCTTTATTGCGGACTGTCAACGCCGCATGCAGCGCGCCACCGGGCAGCCCATCGCGGGCTGGTTTTCACCCGCCTGCTCGCACACCCAGCGCACAGCGGATCTCGTGGCCGAGGCCGGCATCGGCTACTACTGCGATCTCTATCATGATGATCAGCCCTTCCCGGTGCGCACGGTCGGTGGCTCCCTGATCAGCCTGCCCTACACGATGCAGGTCAATGATGTGGTGCTGCACCTGTCTGGCGCCACGGGCGCGGACTTCGCTGACGTGATCGCTGACGAGTTCGAGACACTGCACGCCGAGTCGCAAACCAGCGCCCGGGTGATGTGCATTGCTTGCCACCCTTACGTCAGCGGACAACCTCATTGGATTGGCGCGCTGGAGCGCGCGCTGCGGCACATTGCTTCGCACGGCGATGTGTGGTGCACCACCGGCAGCGAGATCGCGGCCTGGTACCGCCAGCATCACCTGGCCAAGGTCCGCGAGTGGACAGGGGAGTAGGGTGACACCGCGCGCCCCGGAGCCTGGCCGCCTCGACCACGCGCTGTATGAGCCACGCGCGTCGTGGCTGACGCCAGGGCGGCCCTGGCCGGGCGGACGCGTGGCGGCCTGCGTCCTGATCCATCTGGAGGCTTTCGAGATCGACGCCCCCGCCAACGCGTACCGTGACCCAGGCTTGCGGGGTGACTTCGGCAGCTTCTTCCCGGACTACCGCAGCCACTCGCTGTACGAGTACGGCTCGCGCATCGGCGTGCACCGCCTGCTGGACCTGCTGCAGCCGCTGGGCTGGAGCGTGGCCGTGGCGGTCAACGGTTGCGTGGCACAGGCGCGTCCATCGATGCTGCGGCAACTGCAGGCGCGCGGCGTGGAGCTGCTGGCCAGTGGCTGGTCTGCCTCCCGCATGGTCACCAGCCAGCTTGCAGAAGACGAGGAACGCCAGATGCTGGCGCAGTCCACTGACGCGCTGGCCCAAGCCGTCGGCGCCCGTGCGACCGGCTATGCGAGCCAGGATTACGGGTACTCGATGCACAGCGCCCGGCTGCTCGAGGCGCTGGGCTTCGACCATGTGGTGGACTGGCCCAACGACGAGCAGCCCTATGCATTCGGCCCGCGCCGGCAGCTCGTGGTGCTGCCCCCGGCCGCAGATCTGGACGACGCGCAGGCCATCCTCGTGCGCAAGCTGCTGGCCCGGCGTTGGGGTGCCGCTGTGTCCGAGGCCCTGGGGCACTGGAGCAGCAGCGCGGCAACCGGCAGCGTCTTCATCCTGCCCTTGCACGCCTGGGTGGCCGGTGCCGCGCACCGCGCAGCGGCGTTGCGCCGTGCCCTGCAGAGCTGCGAGGCCCGGACCTTCTGGCAGGCCTGCCCCTCGGTCATCAGCCGTTGCTGGCGCGATGGTGGTGCACAGCCCACCGCTGAGACACCGATCTAGGAGAACGACCGTGAAATCGATCCTGGGAAGAGACGTGCTGGACACGCTCGAGGAACTCGTCGACCCGCGCTGGACGGCGGTGCTGGCCATCGACATCCAGAAGGACTTCTGCATCCCTGGCGGTCACTTCGCGCGCCATGGCAAGGACGTTGCAAGGATGGCGCCAGCGGTGTCTCGCATGGTGGAGTTCGTCGGCCGCGCGCAAGCCCTGGGCATGCGCACGATCTTCATGCGCCAGGCCTCTCTGCCCGACGGCCGGATGGACTCTCCAGCCTGGCTACGCTTCAAGACACGCGATGGCAAGACGCCTGACTACGCCCTGCCGGGAACCTGGGGCTGGCAGTTCGTCGACGGTCTTCAGGTGGCACCCGGCAATTGGGTGATCGAGAAGTTCAGGCCGGACAGCTTCCTGGGCACCCACCTGGATCAGGTATTGCGCACGCAGGGCATCGAGAGCGTCATCATCGTCGGCACGACCACGGAGGGTTGTGTCGAGTCGACGGTGCGCAGCGCGTCCTACCGCGACTACTACGTGGTGGTCGTCGAAGATGCGGTGGCGAGCCCGAATGCCGAACTGCACGAGGGGTCGCTGCGCCTGTTCCATGCGCGCTACCCCACCCACCACAGCGCACGCGTCCTCGAAGCGATCGAGCGCGCGCGCACCGCCGGAACTGACGCATGAGCTCTCAAGACACTTCCAAGCCCGGTCGGCCCGCCATGCCCTTGGCGCTCGAACCGAAGGCCGGGCGACACGCCCAGTTGCGCGCAGCCCTCAACAGCGGCGGCATGCTGATGGCGCCTGGCGTGTTCGACTGCCTGACCGCACGCCTGGCCGAACTCGCCGGCTTCAGGATGGTCTACATGACGGGCTCGGGCGTGTCCATCACGCGGCTGGGCGCGCCCGACGTAGCGCTGCTGTCCTTCGCCGAAATTCTGGATCAGGCCAAGCGCATTGCCGATGTCACGGCCTTGCCCGTGCTGGCAGACGTGGACACCGGCTACGGCGGGCCGCTGAACGTGATCCGTACCGTGCGCGAGATGGAGCGGGCAGGCATCAGTGCGCTGCAAATCGAAGACCAGGACTGGCCCAAACGCTGTGGCCATGAGCCAGGCCGGCGCGTGGTACCCATCGCCGAGATGGTCGGGCGCCTGCATGCCGCAGTCGACGCTCGGCGAGACCCTGACGTGCTGATCGTGGCGCGCACCGATGCGCGGTCCAGTGAGGGCATCGACGCGGCCATCGAGCGCGCCAACCTCTACGCCGAGGCAGGCGCCGATGTCCTGTTCGTCGAGTCGCCGGAGTCTGTGGAGGAGATGCAGCGGGTGGCGCGCGAGGTGAAGGCGCCCACGCTGTCCAACCAAGTTGAAGGTGGGCGCACGCCACTGCTGCCAGCCGCCGAACTCGAAGCGCTGGGCTACCGCATCGCCATCTACCCGAACTCGGTCACCCGTCTGTTTGCCCGTGCCGGACAGGAGTTGTTCCAGGAGCTGAACCGCACCGGTTCCACGCAGGGCCTCAAGGGCCGGATGCTCGACCATCGGGGTCTGTGGGACCTCTTTGAGCACCCCGCCTTCATGCAACTCGAGCAGCGCTACGGCGCCCGGCATGATCCGTCCTGAAGCCTTTCAGTTCAGGCAGCGGCCATCAGCCTGCGCGCCACGTCGAAGAGCCTGTCTTCACCGAAGGGCTTGCCCACCAGCTGAGCCGCCACCGGCATGCCATGGCCATCCAGGCCGATCGGGATCACCAGCACGGGCAACCCCAGGTAGCTGAAGGGCCGTGTGAGCCGGGTCAGTTGGGGCACCACCGAGAACACTGCGCTGCCCTGCTCCATGTCGGCCTCCGTTCGCAGGGGCACCGGCACCGGTACACACGGATAGACCAGCACATCGGCCTGGCTGAATGCGGCAGTGAGAAAGCGGTCCAGCAATCGGGCGCGCAAGGCAATGGCCTCCAGGTAACGCACCGCAGGCAGATGAAAGCCCGGCTCGGTGCGGGAGTAGACCGCGCGGGAATAGTCTTCGGCGTGTTGCGCCATCCACTGACCATGCAAAGCAGCAGCCTCCACCTTGGAGATGGTGTCGCCCAGGGCGTACAGGGGCTCCATCACCACGTCGCCGGTTTGTGCAAGGGGTCCGAACGACCGGTCGCAACGGTCCAGGAAGGCTGAGAAGGCGGCGCCGACATCGGCAGCCAAGGTACCCCACCCCTGCAGCAGGCCCAGGCGCGTGGGCACAGCGCCGGTCTGTCCAGGGTCGCCAGCGGCCTGCTCCGGGCCTGTGGCTCCAGGCTGTACCAAGCTGGAAGGGTCGGCTGGATCGGGCCCCGCGATGGCATCGAACACTGCCTGGCAGCTGTCCACATCCCGGGCGAGGGGGCCAATGCAATCGAGCGAAAAAGCCCTGGGGAAGCAACCCGCACGGCTCACACGCCCGTAGGTCGGCTTGAGCCCCACGACACCGTTGACGGCAGCAGGAATGCGGATCGAACCCCCTGTATCCGAACCGAGGGACGCGGCCACAACCCCCAGCGCCACCGCCACCCCCGATCCGCTGGACGAACCGCCACCAATGCGTTGAGGATCCAGGGCATTGCAGCAATCGCCAAAGTGCGGGTTGTGGCCCGTGGGCCCGGCCACCATCTCGTTCAGGTTCAAGGGCCCCAGGTCGACCGTCCCGGCCCGCTCCAGCCGCGCCAACGCCGCCGCATCTTGCTCAGGCACAGGCAAATCGGTTGCACGACTGCCCACCGTAGGCGCCCGCCCCAAGCGCTCGAAGCAGTCCTTGTGGGCCAGCGGTATGCCGTGCAGCAGCCCGCGCCAGCGGCCGCTGGCCAGCTCTTGATCCAGCGTGTGGGCGCGCACCAGCGCCGCCTCGGCCTGCAGCTCGATGAAGGGACGGTGCACGTCCTGCACAGCGCGCGCCCGGCCGACGGCCAGCTGGGTCAGTTCCGTGACCGACAAGTCCTGGGCCTGCAGGGCCGCGGCCATCTGGGGAATGGTCCAGCTCAAGGGATCGGATCCACGACCGACGCCCTGCGACTCCAGAGCGGCCGTGAGCCCATGTCCGCCGGGTGCAGGCGTCTGCGCTGGGGCTTCGCGCTGATAGCGGTCGGCCCATCGCAGGGCCACCTGGGCGAAGTCGCCAGGCTGGTCCCAGGCCGTGAGCAGGCCACGAGCGAGGTCTCGCACGCTCGCGTTCAGCCGGTTCACCTCGGCATCGATGGACACATCTTCGCTGCGCGAGCGCACGCCATGCATGCGGTACAGACGCGCCGAGGCTGATTCAATCCCGTCCATCGGAGCTCCCGGTGTGTGCCGCCCATGTAGATCCCAGGGCGGCCATCGCCAATTCGGGCGAGAGTGCCACGCCCTCAGAGGTCGAAGTGCCCGCCACGCTCACTTCTGGCGCAATCCGGCCGCGTCGACCGTCTTGCGCCACAACTCGATATCGCTGCGCAGCAAGGCATTGAGCTCTTCGGGGGTGGAGTGGGCGGCAGAAGCCCCCGCATTCTTCAGGAAGGACAGGAACTCCGGGTCCTTCAGCGCTTCGCGCACCAGGCCGTTGAGCCGGTTGCGGATGTCAGCGGGCAGGCCTGCAGGGCCGAACAGGCCCCACCACACGTCCACCGCGTAGTCGATACCCGACTCCTTGACGGTCGGCACATTGGGCATGTCGGCTGCACGCTTGGCCGAGGTGATGGCCAGCATGGGCAGCTTCTCCGTCACCGTCCCCCGAATGGAAGCCACCGTCGTCACCACGAGGTCGATACGGCCAGCCACCAGGTCCAGCTGGGCCGGCGCGATGCCCTTGTAGTTCACGCCCGTCATCTTGATGCCGGTCACCAGGTTGAACAACTCGGTGGCCAGCTGGGTGCTGTCGCCCAGCCCCGCACTGCCGTAATTCATCTTGTCCGGGTTGGCCTTGGCGTACGAGACCACATCTTTCACGCTCTTCGCAGGAAATCCCTCTCGCACCATGAACACGAACGGAGCGGCAGCCACACGCGCAATGCCATCGAAGGCGGTGGCGGCGTCGTAGGGGGGCTGCTGCACCGCTGCCGTGGTAGCCAGCGAGCCCGACACGAACATGAGCGTGTAGCCATCGGGCGCCGAGCGCGCCACATGGGTCGCGCCAACCACCGAGCCTGCACCTGCACGGTTCTCCACAATGACCTGCTGGCCCAGTTCCTTGGAGAGCCGCTGCGCCAGGGCGCGACCGATGACATCGTTGCTACCCCCCGGTGCAAAGGGCACGATCAAGGCTATGGGCTTGGAGGGCCACTTCGGGGCTCCTTGAGCCCAAGCTGAGCTGCCAGCCAGAAGGCAGGCTAACCAGAGACACAAGGCCCGCAGAGCCGGGCGTCGGGACAGCATTGACCACATGGGTTGATCTCCTTCAGTCAAACAAGCAGTTTGGCCAGGGTGCGCGAAGCGCAGACGCAGCGCACCGTCGGTCAGTTCGAGCTCAGGTTTCGCTCGGCCACGAGTTTCTTCCACTTCGCGATTTCATCGAAGTAGTAGGTTGCAAAGTCGGCCGGGTTGTAGGTGCCGGGCTCAGCGCCCTCCTGCGCCAGCAGCTTGCGGATGTCAGGCTGCTCGTTGACGCTGCGGATGGCCAAATTCAGGCGCTCCACCACCGCCTTGGGCGTGCCGCCAGGGGCGAAGACACCCCACCATCCTTCAGCGCGGTAGCCCGGCACGGTCTGGGCGATGGTGGGCAGGTCGGGATAGAACTTCGAGCGCTCGGTGGAGCCCACGGCTACCGCCTTCACCAACCCGGACTTGATCTGCTCGCCCACTGAGGCTGGCGTGGTGATCAGCAACTGGATGTTGCCCGAGATGAGGTCCATGACAGCCCCACTGATGCCCTTGTACGGGATGTGCACAGCCTGGGTGCCCGCCATGGAATGGAACAGCTCGGTGGAGATGTGGTTGAGACCACCGACCCCAGAGGACCCGTAGGACAGCTTGGACTTGGGGTCGCGTGCCGCGGCAACGAACTTGCCCACGGAGTTGAATGGGCTGTTGCTGGCCACGACAAAAATCATGGCACTCTTGGCCATCAGCGCTACCGGCACGAACGACTTGTTCATGTCGTAAGGCAGCTTGGGCGTCATGGCCGCATTGGTGGTGAACGAGTTGGAGCTGAACAGCAGGACCGACCCGTCAGGTTCGGCACGTGAAACGAATTCCGCACCGATGGTGCCCCCTGCGCCAGGCTTGTTCTCCACGATGACGGTGGTGCCGAGCAGGGGTGCCAGGCGTTGCGCCAGCGCGCGCGCAAAGAGGTCATTGCTGGCACCGGGCGAGAAGGGCACCACGAGCTTGATCAGCTTGGGGACCGCTGCATCCTGGGACCAAGCTGCAGTGCCCAGGCCTGCCAAACCCGTAAGCGCTGCCAAGCCTTTGGTGAATGTGCGCCTCTGGGGATCCAATGTCATGGAGGGGTCTCCGGGTGGGTCGGTTTACATGCAGCGTCGCGCCATTGACGGCTGACTTCAGACCTTGCTGCTGTAGCGGTCAGCCCGAGCCACGAGTTCACGGGCGCGGTCGATCAGCGGCCCATCGATGAGTTGACCGTCGACCGTGAACGCGCCCACGCCCGCCTCCAGTTGCCTCTGCGCAGCCTCCACCACCCGTCGGGCGTGGGCCACTGCCTGCACGCTGGGCAAGAAGCAACGATTGGCGGGTTCGATCTGTGTCGGGTGGATGCAACTCTTGCCGGTGAAGCCCAGGCGTGCAGCGGCCAGCGCACTGCGCTCAAAGCCTTCCAGATCACGCACGTTGGTGAAAGCGCCGTCATAGGCCGCCACGCCAGCCTCAGCAGCGGCCACCCTCACCTGCATGCGCACCCACTGGCTGAATTCGTGGTCGGTGGGGTCGGCACCCATGGGCCCGAAGAGGTCGCCATAGCCGATTTGCAGGCCCGTTACCCGCTGGTGCGCGCACGCCATGCTGGCGGCCAATCTCAGGCCACGAGGCGACTCGATGTTGACCAACACACCCACGGGGCGCTGCAAACCGCGTTCAGCCTCGAGCACCTGCAACCAGTCGCACAGTTCGATGACTTGCTGCGGGTCTTCCACCATGGGCAGGTTGATGACGTCCAGTCGCGGCCCCAGGATGGCCTGCACATCATCCCTGACGTGGCGGGTATTCCAGGCGTTCACCCTGACGATGATGGTCTTGTCTGTACTGGCGCAAGCCTGGGACTGCAGAAACTCTTGCAAGGCCTTGCGTGCCCTGGGCTTCTGCCCCTCCTCCACCGCATCTTCGAGGTCAAACGACAAGGCGTCCGCCGCACCGCTCAAGGCCTTGGCAAACAACTCGGTGCGGCTGGCAGGGACGAAGAGCTTGCTGCGCATAGGGCGATACTCGGATTCTGTGACGGGTTCAAAGGCAAAGCAGGAAGGACGACCGATGCCGGTCTACAAGCTCTGTCGCGCCAAGCCTGCGCTACTGATGCGATCGCTGATGGACCGTCATGATCCCATGATCACACCACCATGAAGATGCATTCCAAGCCGTGGAAACCCGAAGCCGTCGGCCCCCTTGGCGGCGTACGGGTGCTGGACCTGGCGCGGGTAGCGGCAGGCAACATGCTGAGCCTGCAGCTTGCCGACATGGGCGCTGACGTCGTGAAGTTCGAGCCCCCCACGGGTGACACCTTGCGGGGCGTAAAGGAGTCGGGGGTCGAGACCTACTGGAAGGTCTACGCACGAAACAAGCGCAGCGTGTGCGTCGACTTCAAGCGGACAGAGACCATTGAACTCCTCAAGACGCTGGTACTGCAGGCCGATGTGCTGCTGGAAAGCTTCAGGCCCGGCGTGATGGAGGACATGGGCCTGGGGCCTGAGGTTTTGCTCAGCATCAACCCAAGCCTCGTCATCGGTCGCATCTCGGGTTGGGGCCACACAGGACCTCACCGCAGCCGGCCGGGCTTCGGGACGCTGGCCGAGGGCTACTCGGGACTTGCTGCCATCAGCGGCTTCGCCGACCGGGAACCTTTGCTCCCGGCCATCTTCCTGGCCGACATGACCACAGGCCTGTACGGCGCCTACGCGATCATGGTGGCCCTGTGGAATGTCAAGGTCAACGCAGGCAAGGGTCAGGCGGTGGAACTTGCGCTGATCGATTCCATGGTGTCCATCCTGGGTCCTCAGGCGGTGAACCATCAGCTCACAGGCAGGGTCAAGCCCCGTACCGGCAGCCGATCCACCACCAATTCGCCTCGCAACGTGTACCCAACCGCCGACGGCAAGTGGATGGCGTTATCGGCTTCCACCCAGCGCACGGCAGCACGGCTGTTCAAGGTGATTGGCAGAGATGACATGAACAGCGACCCCCGTTTCATCAACAACGCGGCCCGGTTGCAGCATGTGACGGAAGTCGACAAGGCGGTAGGTGGTTTCATCAAGCAGCGCACGCTTCAAGAGAATCTGGAGATCTTCGAGCGAGAGCAGATCACGGTGGGTCCCGTCTACGACGCCGCCGACCTGGCAGCCGATCCATACGCCATGGAACGTGAAGTGCTGGTGATGGTGGACGACCCCGAGCTCGGCCCCATTCCCATGCACAACGTCGTGCCCCGCATGACCGGCACGCCGGGCGCCTTCCGTCGTCCAGCCCCGCGCCTGGGTCAGCACACGCGAGAGATCCTCGAGCCCGTCCTCGGGCCGCAGCGTTACGCCGATCTGCTCGCACGAGGCATCTTGGCCGAGGACACCATGCTGCCTACGTCCGCCGCATCTGCATCAGCGAAGGGCGCTGGCACTTGACGTGCGCCGGCTCGTTGTCTTTGAATGGCAGACGAGCGATGGCGGTCGTCAGCAAGCTGATCCGGCATTGACAACAGGGAACCAACCATGACCATCGAAGGCTTTCCGCTTCAATCACCCGCGGTCTGGAAGGGCCCGCAGCTCGATTGGACGGCCCACGGCCTGCATCAGTTGAACAGCGCCGAACTGCATGACATTCACTGCGGCCTGCAGCACTTGAAATCGCTGGGCGAACTCGACCTGCCCGACATCACGCCACAGACATTCCCGCTGGGCATCATGGGTGACTTCATGCGCGATTTGCCTCATCGCCTGGCAACGGGTGTGGGCTTCCTGATGCTGCGCGGGCTGCCACGGGCCGACTACAGCGACGACGACATGTTGCGCATCTACGTTGGGCTGGGGAGCTACGTCAGCCGGCCCATGGTCCAGTCCTACCTGGGTGACCTCATCGGCCACGTGGTGGACGTCAGCGATGTGGAGCCCAAGTCACGCGGTTACCGCAAGGGCGGCGGCCAGCTCATGCACACCGACTCCTGCGACATCATCGGTCTCATGTGCCTGCGCACCGCACTGGAGGGTGGTGAGAGCCGCATCTCCAGTGCCCTGGCGGTCTTCAATGACATCGCCGAGAAGCGCCCTGACGTGCTGCGGATCCTGGAGCAGGGCCTGCACCTCAAACGTGCCGACGAGGACGGGCGTCACGCGACCAGCACCTACAGTGCCGGCCGGGTACCCTTCATCACACGCAGTGCCGGTCAGCCGATCTGCTATTTGCCCACCGGGTATGCCCGGCTGGCCGAGAAGAGCGGCCAGCGCCCTTACACGCCTGAGGAATCCGAAGCGCTCTACCACGTGCGCAAGGTGTCGGCTTCACCAGACTTCTTCCTGGACATGGGGTTCAAGGAAGGTGACATCCAGTTTCTGAACAACCGGGTCATCGTGCACGGCCGCACCGACTACAGGGATGCGCAGAAGATCTCGGAGCGACGGCACTTGCTGCGCATGTGGTTGTCGGCACACGAGTGGCCATCCATGCCCGAGGAACAGGTCTTTCACAAGCCCGAAGACCATCGCCTCTGGGCGCGCAACCGCGTTCCCTTCAGCGAATTCCCAACCCATCACGACGAGCGCCTGGAGCGCCTGCGTACCGAGCAGGTAGGGGTTCTGGACTGACCTCAGCAGCCTGGCAGGCTGCTGGGCCACGGGCCGGCCCACCCCATGGGGTCCGAAGACGCCGGGCGCTCGGCCCACCGATTCACGGCGACCGCAGCGAGCTGCGGGACATTACCCCTCGTTGACCAGCACCACCTTGCCAAGCACCTGGCGTGAGCCCATGCGGGCGTAGGCGTCGCGCACCTGGCTCATGGGCAGCACGGTGTCGATGGCGGGCTTGACCTTGCCTTCGGCGTACCAGGTGAACAACTGGCGAATGTCGGCCTGGGCGGCCTTGGGCTCGCGCTTGAGGAAGTCGCCCCAGAACACGCCGACGATGGCCGCGCCTTTGAGCAGGGCCAGGTTCCAGGGCAGCGCCGGGATGGCGCCGCCGGCAAAGCCCACCACCAGGTAGCGGCCGCGCCAGGCGATGGAGCGGAAGGCCGGTTCGGCCAGGGCACCCCCCACGGGGTCGTAGATCACGTCGGGGCCGCGGCCACCGGTCAGCGCCTTGAGCGCGGCGCGCAGGTCTTCGCGGCCGTAGTCGATGGTCTCGTCGGCACCCAGGGTGCGGCAGAAGGCGCACTTCTCGGGCGTGGAGGCCGCGGCGATCACCTTGGCGCCCGCCGCCTTGGCGATCTGCACCGCCGCCGAACCCACGCCACCGGCCGCGCCCAGCACCAGCACCGTCTCGCCGGCCTTCAGCGCGCCGCGGTCCATCAAGGCGTGCAGCGAGGTGCCGTAGGTGAACAGGAAGGCCGCCGCGTCCTTGAAATCGATGCCCGGCGGCAGCGGCACCGCCTGGCGGGCCTCCACCAGGGCATGGGTGCCGAAGCCGCCATGGCCCGCGCAGGCCACGCGGTCGCCTGGGCGCAGGTGTGTCACGCCTTCGCCCACGGACTCCACCACGCCGGCGTACTCCGAGCCGGGCACGAAGGGCAGCTCAGGGCGGAACTGGTACTTGCCTTCCACGATCAGCAGGTCCGGGAAGTTCAGGCTCGCCGCCGCCACCTTCACTCGCGCCTGGCCGGGACCGGGCTCGGTCTGGGGAATGGGGCCCCAACGCAGATCGTTCACGCCCGTCAGGGTTTCGCAGCGCCAGCCTTGCATGGTCACGGTTCCTTTGTTCAACAGGGTTGCTTGAGGTGTCCAACGAGGGTTCAACAGCCCAGCACCAGCCGCGCCGCGGCCAGGTCTTCCAGGGCCGTGCCCACCGACTTGAAGAGGGTGATGTCCTCGTTGCTGCGGCGGCCCACGCAATCGCCGCGCAGCAGCTGAGCCAGCTCGCCCACCACCGCGTCTGAAGTGATGAAGCCACGCTGCAGCGGCTGCACCACGTCACCAGCTTCAGCGCCAGCACCCGCGTGGGTGTCCACCACGATGCGGGCGCGGGCCACGGCCTCATCATCCGCCTCGCGCATGTCGCGGCGAAAGCCGCCCACCAGGTCCAGATGGGTGCCGGGGGCCAGCCACGCACCACGCACGATGGGCTCGGTGGACGTGGTGGCACAGCTGATGAGCCGCGCAGCGCGGACGGCAGCTTCAAGATCGGGGGCGGCATGTGCGGGCAGGCCCTCACCGGCAAGCTCCGCCGCCAGCGCCTGCGCCGCCTCAAGACGCCGG
>CAISJH010000591.1 GCA_903885585.1 uncultured beta proteobacterium | reverse complement strand
TGGCCGTATCCGCGGCATCGCCGTGGCCTCGGACAAGCGGGCGCCCGGTTTTCCGGACGTACCCACCTCGGCCGAAGGCGGCGTGCCCACCTACCAGGTGGCCACCTGGTACGGCATCTGGACCCCCAAGAGCACGCCGCGTGAACTCATCACCGCGATGCAGAACGAGATGCGCAAGGCCCTGAACTCCGACGAGCTCAAGACCACCTGGACGGGCCTGGGCACCGAGACGCCCAACCTCTGGGGCGACGACTTCGGCCGGTTTGTCAGTGCCGAGATCAAGCGCTGGGCCGAGGTGGTCAAGGGTTCGGGAGCCAAGCTGGATTGAGCGGCCGCATCCTTGTCAGCGGCGCCGATGCCCACGGCGTCGCCCGCGTGTGCATCAGCCATCCGGCCAAGCTCAATGCCTTGAGCGTGGCGATGTGGCTCGAACTGCGGCAGGCCTTTGAGGCGCTGTCGGCGCCGAGCTGCGTAGCCCGCGTGGTCATCGTGCAAGGCGATGGCGGCACCTTTGCGGCCGGCGGGGACATCGAGGAGTTTCCGCAGTTCCGCTTTGACGAGGAGAGGCTGCGTCACTTTCACGAAGACGTGGTGGCCCCGGCCTTGCAAGCCGTGCTGGACTGCCCGCTGCCGGTGATTGCGCAGATCGAGGGCGCCTGCGTGGGCGGCGGGTTGGAGATCGCGGCCTGTTGCGACATCCGCATTGCCGGCGCCAGCAGCCGCTTTGGCGTGCCGATCGCCAAGCTCGGCTTCCCACTGGCCCCGCTGGAGGCGCAGATGGTCAGCCGCGTGCTGCCGCTGCCGCTGCTGCGCGAACTGCTGCTGGAAGCCCGGCTGATGGAGGCTGCCGAAGCGCTTGCGCGCGGGGTGGTGAGTCGGGTGATGCCGGACGACCAGGTGGCGCAGGAGGCCGCACGCAGCGCGCAGCGCATGGCGCTGCTGTCACCGCAGGCCGCCCGTCTGAACAAGGTGACCCTGCGCCAGTTGGCCGCAGGCGGGCCCACACCCGAGCAACGCCGCGCCCACTACGCCTACGCCGACTCGGCCGAGCACCGCGAGGGGCTGGCGGCCTTTTTGGAAAAGCGCCCGGCACGCTTCGCGCCCTGAGCTCAACGAACGACCCGCACCCTTTGCACATCATGACCGCCAAGTCCGCCAAGGCTCCAGCCGCCAACGCCAACCTCTTTGCCGCGCTGCGCGCCGCCTTCCCGGCCAATCTCGACGCCACGGCCTTCGAGACCGCCGACGGCCCCGGCGCGCCGGCCTTCTACACCTGGCGCGACCTGGACCGCGCCACGGCCCGCATTGCGAACCTGCTGGACAGTCTGGGCCTGCCCGCAGGCAGCCGCGTGGCCGTGCAGACCGACAAGAGCGTCGAGGCGCTGATGCTGTACCTGGCGGTACTTCGCGCGGGCTTCGTCTACCTGCCGTTGAACAACGCCTACCAGGCCAGCGAGATCGAGTACTTCGTGGGCAATGCCGAGCCGGCAGTGGTGGTGTGCACGCCGAAGAACTTCCCCTGGATCAGCAAGATCGCCTTCAAGGCCGGCACCAAGAACGTCTTCACGCTGGGCGACGATCGCAGCGGCAGCCTGCTGGAACGCGCCGCCTGTCACCGCGATGACCACGCGGTGGCGGTACGCGGACCCGATGACTTGGCCGCCATCCTCTACACCAGCGGCACCACCGGGCGCAGCAAGGGTGCCATGCTCAGCCACGGCAACCTGTTGTCCAACGCGCAGACGCTGAAGGCCTACTGGGACTGGCAGCCTGGCGACGTGCTGCTGCACGCGCTGCCCATCTTCCACGTGCACGGCCTGTTCGTGGCCAGCCACGGCGCGCTGCTCAACGGCAGCAAGATGATCTGGTTCGGCAAGTACGACCCCAAGGCCACCATCGCCCGCCTCAAGGAGGCCACGGTCTTCATGGGCGTGCCCACGCTGTACGTGCGCATGCTGGCTGAAGCCGCGCTGGACACCGCCGCCTGCGCCCACATCCGGCTGTTCATCAGTGGCTCCGCGCCGCTGCTGAAGGAGACCTTCGACGAATGGACGCAGCGCACCGGCCACGTGATCCTGGAGCGCTACGGCATGAGCGAGACCGTGATGCTCACCTCCAACCCTTGCCGCGCGGCTGACGGCCAGCGCCTGGGCGGCACGGTGGGCTACGCGCTGCCCGGCGTGGGCGTGCGCGTGCATGGTGACCAGGGCCAGGCCCTGCCGGCGGGCGAGATCGGCGGCATCGAGGTGCGCGGCCCGAATGTTTTCCACGGCTACTGGCGCATGCCGGAGAAGACAGCCGAGGAGTTCACCGCCGACGGCTGGTTCAAGACCG
>CAISJH010000590.1 GCA_903885585.1 uncultured beta proteobacterium | reverse complement strand
GGGAGGTCAGTCAACGTCCTGCCAACGGGTGCCGACGGCGCCGGCTCTACACCCCATCCCCGATCACTTCAGGTGGGGGAGTTTGAGGTGGCCACAGATGGGGGAATTTGGGTGGCCATCGGGGAGAGGCCGGCATTCATTCCTTCGCACAGATCCATGAGCTGGGCGTTCAGGGTGCCGTGCGGCATGTATGCAGGCACTTGGGCACCATGGCTTGGGCCAACCGTCAGCGCGCGTTGAGGAAGGCACTCGCGGCAGTGGGGATGCCCAGGGACTGTTGACATGTCAACCCCCTCCCACGCCGGACCCCGGCGCAAGCGATGGCAATGCGCGTGCGGCTGAAGCGCGAGCGCAAAGAGTCATCAACTCAGCGCACCCCTATGCAACCTTGCTCGAGTGCCCTTTGGTGCGCGGCGCAGACCAAGCGGCCTGCGGGCGCGTCTACAGCGCCAGCCAGGACCGCCCTTCGAAGGTAAGCGTCCGGCGAACTCATCTTGAGGCCTGCTGAGAGTTGAAGGATGCTGGTGTCCGCTTTACTTCTTGGCGGACACATGGACACTTTCACTTCAGTTGAGCTTCCTGCGCGTCGTACGCGCAGGCGTCACGCGGCTTCGTTCAAGGCGTCCATCGTGGCGGCGTGCCGCCAGCCCGGGATGTCGCTGTCGGCGGTGTCACTGGCCAATGGGCTGAACCCGAACATGGTGCGCAAGTGGGTGGCCGATGCGGACGGTGTCACCGTGGGGCACTCAGTCGCTCCGGCGGCGGTGTCCGCCCCGGTATCCGCGGGTGCTCATGCTCAGACCTCAACCGCTTCATTCGTTCCGGTGGCTCTAGCCACGCCAGAGGCGCTCATCGTGATCGAGGTGCAGCGCCAGGGCACCTGTGTCAAGGTGACTTGGCCGGCGCAGGCGGCCGCGCACTGCACGGCCTGGATGCGCGAGCTGCTGAGGTGATCCGCATTGACGCGGTGTGGCTGGCCACGCAGCCGTTGGACATGCGTGCGGGCACCGAGTCTGCGCTGGCACGTGTGGTGCAGGTCTTCGGGGCTGCGCACCCGCACCAGGCCTACCTGTTTGCCAACCGCCGAGCCAACCGTCTGAAGGTGCTGGTGCACGACGGCATCGGCGTATGGCTGGCCGCCCGGCGGCTGAACGCTGGCAAGTTCATCTGGCCGCGCGACGGAGCAGCCACCTTGGCGCTGACCAAGCCACAGCTGGACGCCCTGGTGCTGGGCCTGCCCTGGCAGCGCGTGGGAGAGGCTGGAATCATCCGGGTCTTGTAGCCAGTTGCAATTGCTGAATGTGCCGATGGCAGGGACTTGAGTCTCGGGCACGATCACGGCGTGATCGCCGTCGACAACCTCGATGCCTTGAGCCAGACGCAGCTGCGCCAGACGGTGGAGCTGCTGATGACGGAGCTGCGCCACAAGAGCGCGCTGGTGGACAAGCTCACGCACGAGATGGCGGTGCTCAAGCGGCTGAAGTACGCCGCCACCAGCGAGAAGTTCTGCGCGGGCCTGCCGGCCGAGCAAAAGAGCCTGCTGGAGGAGACACTGGAGTCGGACCTGGCGCAGTTGTCGGCGGAGATCGAGCAGCTTCAGCTCGACGCCGATGGCCAGGACAGCAAGCCCAAGCCGAAGACCCAGCCCAAGCGCGAAGCGCTGCCGGCCCACCTGCCGCGCGTAGAGGTCGCCCACGAGCCCGACAGCACGGTGTGCGGCTGTGGCTGCCAGATGAAGCGTATCGGTCAGGACGTGGCCGAGAAGCTGGACTACGAGCCTGGCGTGTTCACGGTGTACCGCCACGTACGGGGCAAGTGGGCGTGCGCGAAGTGCCAGAAGATCATCCAGACCCCGGTAGACGCGCACATCATCGACAAGGGGATCCCCACAGCCGGGCTGCTGGCGCACGTGCTCGTGGCCAAGTTCATGGACCACTTGCCGCTGTACCGCCAGGAGCGCATCTTCGAGCGCGCCGGGATGCTGATCGCGCGCTCGACACTGGCGCAGTGGGTGGGCGAGTGCGGATCGCAATTGCAGCCCCTGGTGGATGCGCTGAGCACGGAGTTGCGCCGCCACGCGGTGCTGCACGCCGACGAGACGCCGGTGGCCATGCTCAAGCCGGGCAACGGCAAGACGCACAAGGCGTACCTCTGGACGTACTGCACGACGAGCTTCAACGAGACCCGCGCAGTGGTCTTCAACTTCGCCGACAGCCGCAGCGGCGACAACGTACGGCAATTCCTGCAGCTGCCCGGCCCCGAGGGCTGGCAGGGAAAGCTGGTGACGGACGACTTCTCGGGCTACAAGGCCTGCTTCGAGATGGGCGTGACCGAGGTGGGCTGCATGGCACACGCGCGGCGCAAGTTCCACGAGCTGTGGGCCAACCACCAGAGCCCGGTCGGGCACCAGGCGCTGAAGATCATCGGCAGGCTGTACGACTTCGAGCGTGAGGTCCAGGACAGTGACGCCAAAGAGCGCCACCGGATCCGACAACGCAAGTCACGCCGAGTAGCCGGGGTGCTGCAACGATGGTTGCTGTCCAAGCGGCGCGAAGTACCCGATGGCTCGGCCACGGCGCGGGCCATCGACTACAGCCTCAAGCGCTGGCACGCGTTGGTGCGCTACATCGATGACGGGGAACTGCCCATCGACAACAACTGGGTGGAGAACCAGATCCGGCCCATTGCCATCGGCAGGAACAACTGGCTGTTCGCGGGCAGCCTGCGGGCAGGACAGCGCGCGGCCGCGGTGATGAGCCTGATCCACTCTGTGCGCATGAACGGACATGATCCCTACGCGTACCTGAAGGACGTCTTGGAGCGCCTGCCTACTCACCCGGCCAGCCGTGTCGAGGAGCTGCTTCCACATCGCTGGAAGCTGAGCGCCGGCAGCCGCTGAACAAGTCCGGCCCTCGCCGTCAAGATGGTGGTGGCCGGACGCTTACCTTCGAAGAAGCAACCTCGTAGACCGAGGTTTCGACCCCTTATCCGGACATAGCTTTCTGTATGAGGGAGCACGCTCTATCTGATCAGTCAACCACGTCCGTAAAGAACGTGGGCTGCACCATCAGATCTAGCTCAGTGACGGCGGCGCATCGAAGATGGCACACGTCGTGGACGCATGCGCGTACAGCTTGCCGTCGGGACCCACGATCCTGGCTTCGGACGTGCCGACCTGGCGGCCAACATGGAGCGCGGTACCGATGCAGCGCAACGGCCCCGTTTTCATGTGGGCGGCTCGCACGATGTGAAGATTGATCTGGCTGGTGGTGTAACCACGTCCGGCTGGCAGCTTGGTCTGCACCGCGCAGCCGAGCGCGAAGTCGAGCAAGGTTGCATACCAGCCCCCGTGCACCGACCCCAGCGGGTTGTAGTGCTTGAGTTGTGGCGTCGCCTGAAAGACCGCCAGCCCATCGCCCAGTTCGACCAATTCGCAGTCGAAGGTTTCCGCCATGTAGGGATGGGGTAACTCCCCGTCGAGGATGGCAGTCATCACCTGCAACCCCGTCTTGCCTTGCAACTGCTGCGGCTTGGGCAGACCAGCCTGCCCGCCCCCGCGTTCGATACGTTGTCTGCGTATGTCTTCCACCTGCGCTTGCCAGGCATTCAAGGTGGATTCGGTCGCGTCTTCAGTCTGCATGATGGGCTCGATGGGTCGTGTTGGAGGAGGGGTCAATCGTGACCTGGCCATGGCCAGAACTGGCGGCTGGCTGGATTGAGGGGTGAGCGCTCATGCCCGAGTCGCCCCGGGTTTGGTGTCCACCGGCAGGCAAAGCAGCCCCGTCAGCAGCGCCAGCGTGGCGTGCAGGAGGTACAGGTTGTTGAAGTCTGCGCGTTGCAGGGTCGCCTGACCCAGCAACGCCACCGTGAGCGCCACGCCAAGCGCCGAGCCGATCTGGCGCGTAGCCTGGTTGACCGCGCTTCCGACTGCGTAATGCGCCACGGGCAGGCGGCTGACGGCAGCCGCCGACAGCGACGGCAGCACCAGCCCCACTGCTATCCCGCTCATCATCAGACCGGGCAGCCAATGCAGCAAATAGTTCGGCTCGTTGCCAGGCACCAGAAGAAGCCACAAGCTGCTGCCGGCGTAGAGCAACGAACCACCCACCAGGAAGGGCCGGTGACCCAGGCGGGAGGCTAGACGTCCGGTCACGATAGCCGTCGGCATGACCAGCAGGGGCCCCGGCGTGACGGCCAAGCCCGCTTGCGGCAGCGAGTAGTGCCACACGCCGATCATGAAGAAAAAGAAGCCCAGAAACATCATCGAGAAAGCCGTGCCGAACACCAGCGTTGCCGCATTCACGAAGCGGTACGTGCGGTGCTGAAAGAGGGACAGGTCGATCAGCGCATCGGAGCGCGATCGGGCCCACAGCACAAAGGCCAGGCCAGCCAGCAGCCCGCCGCCTGCTACCGCTGCCACGCTTTGCGTACTCCAGCGGCCCTCCCCGCTCTCCACGATCGCCAGAGCTACCGAGCCGAACGCCACCATCAGCAGCAACAGACCGATGAGGTCCACACGCCGCCGCTGAGTGGGCTTGACCGCCTCCTCGACATGCGAAGCACTGCGCCAAAGCGCCCACAGGCCAACCGGCACATTGATGTAGAAAGCCCAGGCCCAGCCTGCTTGGTCGGTGACCCAACTCCCCAAACTCGGTCCCACCGCAGCCGCAAGACCACCCACGGCGCCCCACAGGCTGACCACCACAGCGCGCTTTTCGCTTGGAAACGCAGCCAGCACGATGGAGATCGACGCGGGGGTCAACAGCGCTGCGCCGACGGCCTGAACGATTCGTGCAGCAATCAACCAACCCACCGATGGTGCTGCACCGCAGACGACGGATGCGCCGACGAACACGGCCAAGCCCAGCCGGAAAATCCGTCGTCGCCCATGGGCATCGGCCAGTCCTCCCGCAGGAATCAGCATGGCGGCGTAAACCACCGTGTACGCATTGAGCACCCACGAGAGTTCGGCGGCAGACGTCCCTTCAAAGCTGCGGCGCAGCGCGTCGAAGGCTGCGAACAGCATCGTCGTGTCCAGCGAAACCAGAAAGGTCGCGCTGCAGGCAATCCAAAAGGCTGGCCACGGCGATGAGGCTCGCCCTCGGGCTGTAGGGCTCAGCGGCTCAGGGGACGGTTTGTTATTGGACATTTCAGCCCGCCGCGAGGTGAGCCGCCTGCGCAGCCGATAGCGCCCGATCAGCGATAGCTTTGGGCCTGGGCTTGTGCATCTCGGTGCCGCGCGTGATGTTGGTATCGACAAAGCTCATGCGATGGTCCAAGACCCTATCGGGGTTCGCGCCGCTGATCAGAACGGTGCAGTCTTCGAGTTGCATGGACAGGTCCTTTGAATGACGGTCGTCATATTTGAGAATGAACCCATTCGCGCTGCATACGAACCGGGCAGTCAGTGGGGGGTGGTGGGATCGTGGCGCTCGATCAGCGCCTGGCGCGTTTGAGCCAGGACGTCTCGGCCCGCTTTGCCGCCCAGGGTGCGCGCCAGCTGCAAAGCGCCCACCATCGTCGCGGTCACCAGTTGTGCCTCGCTCATCTGAGCATGTTCCGACAGCGTCGACTGCACCAGTTCGACCATGGCGGCAACGCGGCGGCGAGCCTCATCCCGTACAGCATCTTCTTCGCGCGTCATCTCCGAAGCGAGTGCAGCGACGACGCAACCGTCTTCGGTTCGTTCAATATGGTCGTCATGCAGGTAGGTCTTGACGAGCGCACTGAAGCGCGTGCCCCCCTTGCGGAGCCGACGCTCAATTCCCTGTGCGAGCGCGGCGAGGTTGCGCTGCCCCGCGTGCTCCATGGCCTCGACCAGCATGGCATCACGCGATGCAAAGTGAGCGTAAAAGCCGCCGTGCGTCAGGCCTGCTTCCTTCATGATGTCGGCGACCCCGACCCCACGATAGCCGGCGCGTCGTATGGCCCGCGAGGCCACATCGACGATGCGGGCATGGCTCAGTTCTTTCCGCGTTGGCGCCGTTGGCATGCTCATCATCATATGACGGTCGTCATATGGCCGTCTCCAACGTCGGTCAGTACCTACTCCTTTCGACACCTGACCCAGAGTCCGCTGTGGGTCGCTGCCCGCGGTTGCTCAGATCTCGAGGATGTCCACGATCGGTCTGCTCTCACTTTCCCCGGCTCAAGGAAAAGCGATCCGACCGCGCTTGTACGATATGACGCCATGGCCCTTGTCTACAGCACTGATCATGGACGCACCTGCCCTGGCTGCCGCCAGTCTCTGGCAGCCTGCACTTGCAAGACCGCGAGACCCATTCCTGCGGGCGACGGCATCGTGCGCGTCAGCCGCGAGAAGCAAGGCCGCGGCGGCAAGACCGTGACCGTGGTGCGAGGTCTGGTGCTGGACACCCTTGCGTTGACCACCACCGGCAAGCAGCTACGTGCGGCCTGCGGCGCCGGCGGCACCGCGAAGGACGGCGTGATCGAGGTGCAGGGGGACCATGTCGAACGCGTGATGGCCTGGTTGACCCAGGCCGGGCACCGGGTCAGGCGCGCGGGGGGTTGACGCCCAGGACACGCCGGCACACATCACCATGTGTATGGGGTCGAACTGGCCATCGCGCTGCGCGAGGCCGGCCATGCAGTCTGGCAGGCCTGCGCTGCCACAGGCACAGCTTTCTCTCTGCGGCAGGAAGCGCTGACGGGCCGCTACTTTTCAGCGGCGAGCCCGACCGCCCAGAGGCGGGCCGCCGCCGCG
>CAISJH010000589.1 GCA_903885585.1 uncultured beta proteobacterium | reverse complement strand
CCGCCCATGGCCTCGGCCACGACGCCAAACCCCGGCCGGGTGCAGTAAGGCCCCGTCTGACCGTAGCCGCTGATGCGCAGCACGATCAACCTGGGGTTGGCGGCCAGCAAGGCCTCAGGCGCCAGGTTCCAGCCCTCCAGCGCCCCCGGGCGGAAGTTCTCGATCAGCACATCGGCCTCGGCGGCCAGCTGGCGCACCACGTCCTGGCCTTCGGGCGTGCGCAGATCCAGCGCCAGCGAGCGCTTGTTGCGCGACTGCACCTGCCACCACACGGAGGTGCCGTCCTTCAGCAGGCGCCACTTGCGCAAAGGGTCACCCACCCCTGGTGGCTCGATCTTGACGACCTCTGCCCCGAAGTCAGCCAAGGTCTTGGCCGCAAAGGGCCCGGCAATCAGCTGACCCAGTTCGAGGACCTTCAAGCCGGCCAGCGCAGCCGGTGGGGGGGATGCAGAGGAGGCGTGTGACATGCGTTCAAGTGTCGCGCAGGCCTGGGGCACCGGCGCGGCGGCGTCACGGTCCTGCCCGTGGACAGAAAAAGTTGCGGCAACGCTCGGGGTCAGGGATTCAGAACCATATGAATGGTTGCGATTGAAATCTATTTCAGCAAAAGAACCTGCACTTCATTCAATAGACTTTAATTCTTAACTGTCTATCTAGAGGTTGACATGAAAGTCATTGTCCTGGGCAGCGGCGTCATCGGCACCACCACCGCCTACTACCTGGCCCGCGCCGGGGCGCAAGTCACCGTGCTGGACCGCCAGGCGGGCCCGGCCCAGGAAACCAGCTTCGCCAACGCCGGCCAGGTCTCGCCCGGCTACTCCACGCCCTGGGCCGCCCCCGGCATCCCCTTCAAGGCGCTGAAGTGGATGTTCCAGCGGCATGCCCCGCTGGCCATCCGCGCGGACGGCAGCCTGTTCCAGCTGCGCTGGATGGCGCAGATGCTGCGCCACTGCACGGCGGAGAACTACGCCATCAACAAGGAACGTCTGATGCGCGTGGCCGGCTACAGCCGCGACTGCCTGCGCCAACTGCGCCAGGACATCGGCATCGAATACGACCACCGCACCGGCGGCACGCTGCAGGTCTTTCGCACCCAGGCGCAGATGGATGCCGTGGGGCGCGACACGGCCGTGCTGAAGGACTGTGGCGTGGACTTCGAGGTGCTGGACCGCGACGGCCTGGCCCGCGTGGAGCCCGGCCTGGCCCACGCCCGCGAGCGCCTGAGCGGCGGCCTGCGCCTGCCGGGTGACGAAACCGGCGACTGCCACCTGTTCACCCGCCGCCTGGCGCAGGAAGCGCAGCGCCTGGGCGTGGAGTTCCGCTTCAACACGCAGGTCAACAGGCTGCTGACGAATGGCACGGCCGTCACGGGCGTGGAGCTCGCCGGGCCTGGCAGCTGCGCCGCGCAGATGTTGCACGCCGACCGTGTGGTTCTGGCCCTGGGCAGCTATTCCCGGCAGATGCTGCAGCCCTTGGGGCTGGACCTGCCGGTCTACCCCGTCAAGGGTTACTCGCTGACCATCCCCTTGCGCGATGAATCCCTCGCGCCGCAGTCCACCGTGCTGGACGAGACCTACAAGATCGCGCTCACCCGCCTGGGCAGCCGCATCCGCGTGGGCGGCATGGCCGAGCTGGGCGGATTCGACCTGCGGCTGAACCCGCGCCGGCGCGCGACGCTGGAGATGGTGACGCAAGACCTGTTTCCGGGTGGCGACCTGCCGCGCGCCGAGTTCTGGACCGGCCTGCGCCCCATGACACCCGACAGCACGCCCCTCATCGGCGCCACGCGCTGGGCGAACCTCTACTTGAACACGGGCCACGGCACCCTGGGCTGGACGATGGCCTGCGGCAGCGCCCGCGTGGTGGCCGATCTGGTGATGGGCCAGCCGGCCGACATCCGCACGGATGATCTGGCGCTGCAGCGCTACAACGCGACCTCGCATCCGCGGCTTGGTATCCTTCCGCCCTTGCCGACCGCATGAAGGAGCCGCCATGGACCGCACGAGACGCTCGATCACTGCCAGTGGGCTGGCAGGTCTGGCGGGGGCGCTGCCCCTTGCAGTGCGGGCCCAGGGCAGCAACACCTACCGCTTCTCTCCCGTCAACCAGTACGGCATCGAGCTGACCGCCCGGTACTGGAACCCGATCATCGACTACGTGTCGCAAAAGAGCGGCGTCAAGCTGGAACTCAAGATCGGGCGCACCTCCGCCGACACCACGGCCTACGTGCTGGCCAACGAGGTGGAGTTCATCTTCACCAACCACATGTTCAGCCCGGAGCGTGAACAACTGGGCTGGCGTGTGCTGGCACGCCGGCAGACCACACCGATCCACAGCCAAGTGGTCGTGTTAGCCGAGTCGCCTGTTCAGAAGCTGGAGCAGCTGGAAGGGCAGGCGGTCGCCTTTCCCGGCCCCGAGGCCACGGTGGCCTACAAGTTCTCGTACGGGCAGATGCTCAGGCGCAACATCAACGTGCAGGTCGTGTTTGGCGGCAACATGGATGGCGCCTTCGCACAACTGGCCAGCGGCAAGGTGCAGGCTGCGGGCACGCAGTCGCAGCTCTCCGAAGGATGGATGAAACGCGAGAACCGCAAGCTGCGCGTGCTGTGGCAGTCTGAGCCGCTGTACGACCTGGCACTGATGGTCGCCCGCAAGGTGCCGCAGGCCGATGCCGAGGCGGTGACCCGGGCGTTCGCCGGCATGCTCAGCGACCCGGCCGGCCAGAAAGTGCTGGCCTCGGTGGGAGAGCTGGTCAAGCTGCCTCCCAGCGCCGGCTTTGTGGCCTCCAACGGTACCGAGTACGCGCCGTACCGCCAGTTCTTCGCCACCGCACCCGCCCAGCTGCGCTGACCTGCTTCCCTTGTACCGGCGCTGGCCCCTTGAAGTCGATCCTGCTGCGTATCGGGTCCCTGCTGGGCCGGTGCTGGCCGCGCTCCCTCACCAACCGGGTCTTCGCCCTCTACGGCGTCACATTGCTGGTCTTCTTCGGTGCTGGCTTGGG
>CAISJH010000588.1 GCA_903885585.1 uncultured beta proteobacterium | reverse complement strand
ATCATCGGCCACGCCACCCAGGCCATTGCGCCTGGCCAACACGTGCACGTGCACAACCTGGCTTATGCGGACTTTGCGCGCCACCACGAGCCGGGCGCAGGCGCCGTGCCCACGGCCTACGTGGAGACTCCCGCCACGTTTGACGGCATCGTGCGCGCGGATGGACGGGTGGCCACACGCAACTACATCGGCGTGCTGACCAGCGTGAACTGCTCGGCCACGGCCGCACGCGCGATTGCCGACCACTTCCGCCGCGACATCCGGCCGGGGGCCTTGGCCGACTACCCAAACGTGGACGGCGTGGTGGCACTGACCCACGGCATGGGCTGCGCGACCGACAGTGCCGGCGAAGAACTGCTGGTGCTGCGCCGCACGCTGGGCGGCTATACGCGGCACGCCAACTTTGCGGCCGTGCTGGTGGTGGGCCTGGGCTGCGAGACCAACCAGATTCAGGGCCTGATCGCCCAAGAAGGGCTGGAGGAAGGCGCGAACCTGCAGACCTTCAGCATCCAGGACACGGGCGGCACCGCCAAGACGGTGGCCCGCGGCGTGGAACTCATCAAGAAGATGCTGCCGCATGCCAACCGCGTCAAACGCCAGCCGGTGCCCGCCAGCCACCTGACCGTGGGCCTGCAGTGCGGCGGCAGCGACGGCTACTCGGGCATCAGCGCCAACCCGGCCCTCGGCGCCGCGGTGGACCGCCTGGTGCGCCACGGCGGCACGGCCCTCCTGTCGGAAACGCCCGAGATCTATGGCGGCGAGCACCTGCTGACGCGCCGCGCCGTCAGCCGCGAGGTGGCTGACAAACTGCTGGCGCGCATCGCCTGGTGGGAGGCCTACACCGCGCGCAATGGCATGAAGATGGACAACAACCCTTCAGCCGGCAACAAGGCCGGCGGGCTGACCACCATCCTGGAAAAGAGCCTGGGCGCGATCGCCAAGAGCGGCACCACCAACCTGGTGGACGTGGTGGAGTTCGCTGAAAGCGTGAAGGCGCGCGGCTTCGTCTACATGGACACGCCAGGCTATGACCCCGTCTCCGCTACCGGCCAGGTGGCCGGCGGCGCGAACCTGATCTGCTTCACCACCGGCCGGGGCTCGGCCTACGGCTGCGCCCCCAGCCCGTCGCTGAAGCTGTCCACCAACACGGCGCTGTGGACCAAGCAGCAGGAAGACATCGACATCGACTGCGGCACCATCGTCGACGGCCTGGAGACGGTGGACGAAGTGGGCGAGCGCATCTTCCGCCTGATGCTGGACACCGCCTCGGGGCGCGCCACCAAGAGCGAACTGCACGGCTACGGGCAGAACGAGTTCGTGCCCTGGCAGCTCGGTGCGGTGATGTAGGGCCCGCTGCCAGAGAAGGCGAGCGAGGCGATCCGGCGCGCAGGCAGCGTCGGCTTCGCAGCCGATCAACCCTGAGGCACGACCGCGGTGACTTCGATCTCCACCTGAGCACGGTCCTCGATGAGGCCAGCCACCTGCACGGCGGTCATGGCGATGCCGTAGTGACCGATCACCTCTCGGAAGACGGCCCCGATCTCCCGCGCACGCTTGAGGTACTCGCGCTTGTCCACCAAATACCAGGTCATGCGGGTGATGTGATGGGGCTGGGCGCCCGCCTCGGCGAGCACGGCCTTGATGTTGGCCAGAGCCAGACGCACCTGGTCCACCAAATCGTCGCTCTCGAAGGCGCACTGCGCATTCCAGCCGATCTGGCCGGCAACGAACACCTGCAGGCCTGAGGCCGCGACGCCGTTCGCGTAGCCCTTGGGCGGCGCCCACCCGGCGGGCTGCAGCACGGTGGTGGTGGAAGTCATGGTGCGGTCCTCAGCTTGAAGCGTTGCAGCTTGCCCGTCTCGGTGCGCGGCAGGCTGTCGCGGAATTCCACCGCGCGGGGGTACTTGTACGGGGCGATGGTCTGCTTGACGAAGTCCTGCAAGGCCTTGGCCATAGGCTCATCGGCGGCATGGCCAGGCTTGAGCACGACGAAGGCCTTGACGATCTGGCCGCGGTCGGCATCGGCCACGCCGATCACGCCACATTCCGCCACAGCCGGGTGCAGCAGCAGCGCGCTTTCCACCTCGGGCCCGGCGATGTTGTAACCGCCGGAGATGATCATGTCGTCGGTGCGTGCCTGGTAGACGAACTGGCCGTCTTCATCCACCAAGTAGGCGTCGCCCGTCAAGTTCCATCCACGCTGCACATAGTTCGCTTGCCGGGGGTCGTCCAGGTACTTGCACCCCGTGGGGCCCTTGACCGCCAGCCGGCCCACCGTGCCGCGCGGCACCTCCTGAAAGCTGTCGTCCACCACGATGGCCCGGTAGCCCGGCACGGGCAGCCCGGTGGCACCCGGCTTGGCCTGGGTCTCGTCGGCGGAGATGAAGATGTGGAACATCTCGGTAGAACCGATACCGTCGATGATCTCGATGCCGGTGGCGTTCTTCCACAGCGCACGGGTGGCGGCGGGTAGCGCCTCGCCGGCGCTGACGCACTTGCGCAGGGATGACAGATCATGCTGCGCCACGACGCCGGCCATCGCACGGTAGGACGTGGGCGCCGTGAACAGCACGGTGGCACGGTGCTGCGCGATGGCTGCGGGCAGCACGTCGGGGCTGGCTCTTTCCAACAGCACCGTGGCCGCGCCGATGGACAGGGGAAAGAGCAGCAGCCCGCCGAGCCCGAAGGTGAAGGCCAGCGGCGGGCTGCCGCTGAAGACATCATCTGCCTGAGCACGCAGCACGTGCGGCGGCCAGCACAGGCAGGACGCCATGAGGTCGCGGTGAAAGTGCATCGCCGCCTTGGGCTGACCCGTGGTGCCCGAGGTGAAGGCCATCAGGCAGATGTCATCGGCCGCGGTGTCGGCCGCCTCGAAGGTGGCGGGCTTGGCTGCCGCGGCGGTCTCCAAGGGCGAGCCTTCGCCGCCATTGAAGTGCAGCACCGTCTTCAACTGCGGTGCGCGGGCCTGGGCGATCTGCAGTTCCTGCGCCAGACGCGCATCACACAGCGCCAGGCCGATCTGTGCCTTGTCGATGATGGTGGTGAGCTCCTGCGCGCGCAGCAGGGGCATGGTGCCCACGGCAATGCCCCCGGCCTTGAACACGGCCAGGAAGCACGCCGCCAGCATGGGGCTGTTGGCGCCGCGCAGCAGCACACGCTGCCCGGGGACGAGGCCCAGGTCTTCCACCAGCACGCGGGCTATGCGGTTGACCTGCGCCTGCAACTGCCCGTAAGTCCAGGTCGTGCCGTCTGCGGCGATCAGGCAGCGCCGATGGCCCTGGCCGGCGGCCACCCAGCGGTCGAGCAATTCGGCGGCGCAATTCAGGCGGGCCGGGAAATGGAGTT
>CAISJH010000587.1 GCA_903885585.1 uncultured beta proteobacterium | reverse complement strand
CTCATGTAGGCCTGCAGGGTGAAGCCCTGCTCCCAGCGGTACTTGGCCTCGAGGTTGCCATCCTCGATGCCGGTCAGCGCCTCCTTGGCGATGCGGATCATGGCCGGGCTCTTGGCGGCGATCTTGCGAGCCACGGCCAGCGCGGTCTCGCGCAACTCGGCGCGCGGCACCACGCGCTCCACCGCGCCGAGCCGGAAGGCCTCAGGTGCACCGATCATTTCGCCAGTGAAGAACAGGTAGCGCGTCTTTTGCACGCCAAACATGCGCTGCAGGTGCGCCGCCCCGCCCATGGCGCCACGGTCCACCTCGGGCAGGCCAAAGCTGGCATCCTCGGCTGCGATGACGATGTCCGCTGCCCCGCAGATGCCGATACCCCCGCCCAACACGAAGCCGTGCACGGCAGCGATCACCGGCACCGGGTTCAAGTGCACGGCCTTGAAGGTGGCGTAGTTGCCAGCATTGACCGAGACGATGAGGCTCTGGTCCGCATTGAGTTCCTTGATGTCCACGCCCGCGCAGAACCCCCGGCCCTCGGCACGGATGACGATGACGCGCACATCGCTTTGCTGCCCGAGTGAATGAATGGTCTGGGCCAGGGCGTGCCAACCGGCGGCATTCAGCGCGTTGACGGGAGGCTGGTTCAACACCACTTCGGCGACGCCGTCGGGGTGGACTTCAGTGGTGAAGGGGGTGGTCATGCTGCGTTCTCTTCGGTTCGCTTTACTGCGTTGCTGCTGGTCTGGTCACACGCTTTTAGGTGTCGCGTGCCTATCGCAGCAGGCAGCCCCTTCCGCTCATGTCCCCCGGGGGCTGCGCCCCCTCCTCCTACTACTTCGCTGCAGGGGCTGCCTGCCGCGACAGGCTTTCCGCCATCAGAGCGCGCGGAGAGGCCAACCGCCCTACTCGGCTGACACGCGGCTCGCGGTCGCTGGTTCGCCAACCGAGGTGTCGGCAGGCCGGGGAAGGCTGGTTGCCCCCGCAGCGAAGTATTAGGAGGAGGCGTGCGGAGCACGCCGGGGGACATGAGCGGAGGGGGCAGCCAGCCTTCTCTGGCAAGCGAGGTCTCAACCATCATCAAGAACGATGCTCCGCCACTCGAAGTGAAGCCAAAACAGCCACCCGCTCCTGAGCCTGAGCCACGATCCCATCGATGACATCCTGGCAGGACGACAGCTTGCCGATCACCGCGGCCACCTGGCCTGAAGACATCACGCCCTCGGCGGGTTTGCCGTCGATCATCGAGCGCTCCAGCAGCACCGGGGCGTTGGCGGCCATCACCGTCTGGGCTACGGAGGACGGGTCTTCCCGCAGGGCCTGCCACAGCACCCGCATAGCATGGGCAGTCGTCATGCCCGTCTGGGCCTTCCACTGCAGGGCGCTTGAGAGGGCGATGCGCAGCCGCTTGAAGGGCGAGGCCTTCTCGAGCATTTGCAGGTACTCGTTGTCCAGCATGCGCTGCGGCATGCCGTCCACCAGGTGCGACACGCGGATGCGCTCGGCGTCCTTGGCCTTTACGTAGCGCTCCAGCGTGGCCGCCGGCACGCCCGAGTCGGTGGTCATCAGAAAGCGCGTGCCCATCGCGATGCCCTGCGCACCGTAGGCCAGCGCCGCCACCAGACCGCGGCCGTCATAGAAGCCGCCAGCGGCCACTACAGGCACCTGCACGGCATCCACCACCTGCGGCAGCAGCACCGTGGTGGGCACCGAGCCGGTGTGGCCACCGCCCTCCCCGCCCTGGATGGTGATGACGTTGGCCCCCATCTCGATGGCTTTCTGTGCGTGCTTCAGCGCGCCCACCGTGGGCATGCACACGATGCCGGCCTCGCGCAGGCGGCCGATCACCTTCTTGTCCGGCCCGCGCCCGTAGGACACGGCGCGGATGCGGTGCTTGACTGCGAGGTCCAGCAACTGCTGTGCGTTGGGCTGGAACATATGGAAGTTCAAGCCGAAGGGCCGGTCATCCGTGAGCTGCTTGACGCGCAGGATCTCCGCCTCGACCTGGTCGGCCGGGATGGTGGCCCCCGCCAGAAAACCGAAGCCGCCTGCGTTGGTGGTGGCGGCCACCAGGCTGGAGCCGGCCACCCAGCCCATCGCCGTCTGCACGATGGGGTAGCGGCAGCCCAGCAGGTCGCACAGCGGCGTGCGCAGGGGCGACAGCTGTACTGGGTGCGCGGCGGCCCGATCATCCTGGACCGGTGAGGCGCCCGCAGGGGAAGCCGCCGCGACCGTCATGCCGAGCCGCCTTCCTTCTTCGGGTCGGCCTGCGCTTCTCGCGCCTTGTTGCCCTGCACCATGGACTTGGCGTCCTGCCCGCCCAGCGTGCCGGCGCCCAGCACTTGGCTGTGCGTGTGGGCGAAGTGGTGGTAGCCGAAGGCCAGGTCCATGGTGGTGCGCAGGCCCTGCATCTCCTCCACCCGGTTGATCACCGTCTTGGTCAGCGCAAGGCCCATGCGCGGCTGGGTGGCAATCTTGGCAGCCATCTCCAGCGTGCGAGCTTCCAGCTCCGCTCGCGGCACCACGCGGTTGACCATGCCCATCATGTAGGCGCGCTCGGCCGGCATGCGCTCACCCAGGAACAGAAACTCCTTGGCGATGCGCGGGTTGAGCTCGTGCACGTGGGCGAAGTACTCCACGCCAGGGATGCCCATTCGCACCACCGGGTCCTGGAAGTAGGCGTCGTCGCTAGCCACGATCAGGTCACATACCCAGGCCAGCATCAGGCCGCCGGCAATGCAGGCGCCCTGCACCATGGCGATGGTGGGCTTGGGGATGTCGTGCCAGCGCCGGCACATGCCCAGGTACACCTCCTGCTCGCGCACGAAGTACTGCTCGCCGCCGGGCTTGTTGGTGTGGTCCCACCACAAGCTCTGG
>CAISJH010000586.1 GCA_903885585.1 uncultured beta proteobacterium | reverse complement strand
TCGATATCTTCGCGTACTGGACCAAGAATATGGGGCAGTCGGTCCGCCAACTGACGCTGTTCCGCTGCCACCAGTTCTAACGCGGAAGGGGCGTCCTCGAGCGCCTGAGGATAAAGGTAACGAGGGCGTGCTTGTGTCTCATGCTCACTGGCCGGCGCCCATCGCTCCAGAAGCCGTTCCAGCAAACCATGAAAGGGCGCCATCAGTAGAGCTGTGAAGAGCTGAAGAAATAAGAAGACAAGGGCAAGCTGCGTATCCAACTCATACGCCAGATGCTCCACGGTCCAAAGCACCAGAGGGATGTCGAAGCCACGCTCCAGTTCGAGCATGAAAAGAAAGATCGCCGCCCCCGTCGCACGCAGTATCGTTTGCCAGAGCACCGGCTGTCGTGCTGTTCCTTCAACGCCACCCGACAATAGCAGAACAGCGAGGCCTGAACCCAGCGAGGCTCCGTAGATCGTGGCGACCGCTTGGTCAAAGCTCAGCAACCCCGCAGTCTTGAGCGTAATGGCGAGGATTGAAACGGTAGACGAGGACTGCGCAACCAGCGTGATGAGGGCGCCAACGAGAAAGGGCGGGAGCCAAGCGTCACCCGCGAAGGAGAGAACCGCCCGCACAATTTCAAGATCACGGAGCGGCGCCGCTCCGGCCTTAATCAGTCCAAGACCAAGCAACATCAAGCCAAGTCCTGCCAGCGCCGCCAGCAGCGGGCGCAGGCGCCCACCGGCATCCAGCCCGAAATAGGTGGCGCAACCGACCACCCCGAGCAGCCACAAAGCCCCTATGCGCAGATCCAAGGTTGCAACGAGAACAAGGCCCGCAGTCCCGACATTGGCCCAAGCCAGAAGTGGCAGAAGGCGGCGCGGTGCTATCATCCCGGCCGCGCGCATGGAGGCAAAAATAAAGGTAACGGCGTTGCTGCTCTGGGTCACGCAGCCCAACAAAAGACCAAAAAGTGCAGCGTGAAAGGGAGTGCTCGTACCATGAGCCATTGCGGCGCGCACACGCCCGCCAGCCATGGCAAGCAGTTGGCCAGACATACCCTTCACGCCAAGGAAGAAGAGGCCCAGCCCCCCGAGCAGCCCTGCCAGCATCTCCATCAGGGACGCCGCAACTCAATCACAAGCAGGAAACCGGTCGCGAATAAGCCAAGGCCTGCGCATATGATAAGAAAAAGGTGTAACTCTCCGTATCTGCTATCTGCCGCCGCAGTTTCTTGCTCGGTCTCTCTGTCATACGCCTGTGCTAAGAAATGAGCTAAATCGTCAAGCTGCACCTGTAAGGCGCGGTCAGCGCCACGAAGCGAAGCGTCTGTCCTGCCTTGCCCTTCAAAGGTCGCGAGATCGGCCGCACGGAGTGCCTGCTGATAAAGCTCCAGAAGTGCTGTGTGCGCATCGCGGATCGCCAGAATTCCTTGTGTAGCGAGGCCCCGCTCCTGGGCAGCACGACCAAGCGCCGTCTGAACTTCTGTACCCGCTGCCTGGAAGCTGGCGCGATGATGCCTGGAAAGAACAGGATCACGATCACGCAAAAGGATATTCTTCCATTCCTGAATTTGCACGCCGAAGCTTGCCTGAGCGCTCCGGACCGTATCCAGCGCATCAGCAATCATGCCCAAATGCGCGCGGCTCTGTGCTGCGGATGCATGGCTATACCAAAGGGCAAAAAGACCCCCCCCAGCTTGTAGTAGTATCAGCAGCCCTAAAATTCCGCCGAGCATCACGCGGCGGTTCTGCTCCACAGCGCGAACCCGCGTAGAAATATTATTTGCAGCCAAAACAATATCCTCCAATATCAAGCTGTTTTGTGTTCACAGCCATGCTCGGTCATTCCGACC
>CAISJH010000585.1 GCA_903885585.1 uncultured beta proteobacterium | reverse complement strand
GGGCTGGCCCGGCGTGCTGCTGCACGAGGCCGTGGGTCACGGCCTGGAGGGCGACTTCAACCGCAAGGGCTCCAGCGTGTTTGCCGGGCGCATCGGCCAGCGCGTGGCCGCCAAGGGCGTGACCGTGCTGGACGACGGGACGCTCGCTGACCGGCGCGGCTCGCTCAATGTGGACGACGAGGGCTATGCCTCGCAGAAGAACGTGCTCATCGAGGACGGCATCCTCAAGGGCTACATCCAGGACCGTATGAACGCGCGTCTCATGGGCGTGAAGCCCACCGGCAACGGCCGGCGCGAGAGCTACGCCCACGTGCCCATGCCGCGCATGACCAACACCTACATGCTCGGCGGCGACAAGAGCCGCGAGGAGATCCTCGCCAGCGTCAAGCGCGGGCTGTACGCCACCAACTTCGGCGGCGGCCAAGTCGACATCACCAACGGCAAGTTCGTGTTCTCCGCCAGCGAGGCCTACTGGGTGGAGAACGGCCGCATCCTCTACCCCGTCAAGGGCGCCACGCTGGTGGGCAACGGGCCGGAGTCGCTCAAGCGCATCAGCATGATCGGCAACGACATGGCGCTGGACACCGGCGTGGGCGTGTGCGGCAAGGAAGGCCAGAGCGTGCCCGTCGGCGTGGGCCAGCCCACGCTGCGCATTGAGCGCCTGACGGTGGGCGGCACGGCCTGAGCGCCCATCAGCAGAGCACAGACAAACCCATGCACCCCACAAAGGGACACGCGGGCGTCATCGCTGCTGCAGCCTTGATGGCCGCCTGCGGAGGCGGGGACGTCGCCAATGAGACTAAACGCGGGCCGTTGCAGGCTGTGGCCAGCACGACAGCAGCACCCGCGTACGACCGAGACGATCTCTATCGCTTTTTCGCGATCGCCTTCGGCGCTGCGCCTGGCGTGACCTACATGGGGCAGTTGGTCGAGGCGGCTGAGGTGGGCAGGATGTCGATCAAGGACATCGTCAATGTCTTCACCACCAAGCCCCAGTTCCTGGAGACCTATCCCGCCTCCTTGAGCAATCAGGAGTACGCGCAGAAGCTGGTGGACAACGTGGTGGGCACGAGCGCCAACGCCGCGGCCAAGGCCGAGGCGGTGGCCGACATCGTGGCGGCGCTGGCGCTGCCCAACTGGACCCGCGGGGACATCACCTACGCCATCTTCAACAACCTGGCCGGAAAGCCCGCGGATGACGCAAAGTGGGCGGGCACGGCCCAGAAGATGGCCCACCAGATCGCCTACGCCAAGCACTTCACCGAGACCATGAAGGTGGACACCACGCACCTGCCGGCCTTGCGTGCCGTGGTGCGAGAAGTCACCGAAGCGTCTCCCGCCGATGGCGACCTGACCGCCCCCATCCAGACCTGGTTGGCAGCCCTGCCGCCGAGTGCGAGTTCGATCACAGCGAACACGCTCAGTTACGGCCAGACGGCCACCTTCACCATCGACGGCGCCCAACTCAGTCAAGGCTTCAATTACACCGTCTCAGGCTGCGAACAGCCCTTGCTGATGCCGGCGAGTTCGGATTTCCGGCAAACCTTCACTTGCAAGCCAGGGCCGGCTTTGGTGGTCACTGCAAGGGCACTCCAGGGGGGTAGCGAGGTGACATCGCAGACCTTCACGGTACCCAAGCCCCTGGTCAGCATGAGCACGACCATGGGCACCATCGTCGTGGAACTGGAGCCGGCCAAGGCACGGGCCACGGTCGACAACTTCCTGGCCTACGTGGACACCCGGTTCTACGACGGCACGATCTTCCACCGTGTGGTCCGCAACTTCGTGGTCCAGGGTGGCGGTTTCACGGGCGTGGCCGCCACATCGCTGACACCCAAGGCCGGCCTGCGCTCACCCATCGTGCTGGAGACCAACAAGGGCCTGAGCAACCTGCGCGGCACGATCGCCATGGCCCGCACGAGCCTGCCCGACTCGGCCACCTCGCAGTTCTACTTCAACACCATCAACAACACCTTCCTGGACTACGCCAGCAGCACATCCCCTGGCTACGCAGTGTTTGGCTCCGTGGTGAATGGCTTGAGCGTGATCGACGCCATGAACGCTGTCGCTACGCGAAATGTGGGGGCATTTGCCGACGTTCCCGTCACCGATGTGGTGCTGATCACGGCTTTGCGGACGCGCTAGATCGGAGTGAGCATCGCGGCGTCAGCCCCCAAGCATGATGCCCTTACCGCCCACGCCAGCCCACGCAGGAAAGTGGCTCCACCTGACCACGGACTTGGTCAGGCTGCGCGGCGTGCTGCAAAGCATCACGCCAGACACAGACGTGTCAACCGTGGACAAGATCGTGGAGATCATCGGCAGTGCGCCGCCTGGGGGGTGAT
>CAISJH010000584.1 GCA_903885585.1 uncultured beta proteobacterium | reverse complement strand
TTGCCCCTATGTCCCAACAGAACCACACCACCGATCGGGGCTTCGCCTACTCGTTGCCCCAGTTCCAGCAGATCGTTGAGGACGTGCTGGCCATGGCAACGCGTCTGGGTGCCACCGACGCAGGGGCGGAGGTGTCCGAAGGCACCGGCCTGTCGGTTTCGGTCCGCAAGGGCGATCTGGAGAACGTGGAGCGCAACCGCGACAAGTCCCTGGGCATCAGCGTCTATCTGGGGCAGCGCCGTGGCAATGCCAGCACCTCGGATTTCTCCCGTGCGGCCTTGGAGCAGACGGTCCGGGCGGCGTGGGATATCGCCCGCTTCACTGCGGAAGATCCTGCTGCCGGTCTGCCCGAAGAGACTGACTTGGCCACGCCCCCGGAAGCCGCGCGCGACCTGGACCTCTTCCATCCTTGGCAGATTGACGCCGCCCAGGCCGCTGAACTGGCACGGCGCTGCGAGCAAGCGGCTTTTGACACCAGCCGGCGCATCTCCAACTCCGAAGGCGCTGGCGTTTCGGCCCAGCAGTCGCACTTCTGGGCAGGCAATTCGCGGGGCTTTCGTGGCGGCTATGCCAGTTCACGTCACTCCATCTCGGTGGCGCCCATTGCCGGGCGCGGCAAGGGCATGCAGCGCGACGCCTGGTACAGCTCCATGCGGGATGCAGCAGACCTGGCCTCGCCCGAGGCGGTGGGCCGCTACGCTGCGGAGCGGGCGCTGTCCCGCCTGAACTCCAGCCGTGTGGCCACCTCGGAGGTGCCGGTGTTGTTCGAGGCGCCAGTCGCAGCCGGGCTGCTGGGCGCGCTCGTTCAGGCCATCTCGGGAGGAGCGCTCTACCGCAAGGCATCGTTTCTGGTGGACAGCCTGGGCCAACAAATCTTGCCCTTGCATGTGGACGTTCACGAGGACCCTCACGTGCCCAAGGGCAAGGGCAGCGCGCCCTTTGACGACGAGGGCGTCCACACGCGCGCTCGCCATGTCGTCACCGGCGGGGTGGTCCAGGGGTATTTCTTGTCCAGCTACTCGGCGCGCAAGCTGGGCATGCGCACCACGGGTCACGCTGGTGGCTCGCAGAACCTCAGCCTGACCAGCCGCCTGACGATGCCCAGCGACGACCTGGACGCCATGATCCGCCGCATGGGCCGCGGGCTTTTGGTCACCGAGCTGATGGGGCAGGGCGTCAACTACGTGACTGGCGATTACTCCCGGGGTGCGTCCGGCTTCTGGGTGGAGGGTGGCCGTATCGTGCACCCTGTGGAGGAGATCACCATCGCCGGCAACCTGCGTCAGATGTTCAAGGACATCGTGGCCGTGGGCGCTGATGTCTACGTCATGGGTGCCAAGGCCGTGGGCTCGGTGCTGGTGGAGAAGATGAAGCTCGCGGGCGCTTGAGCAAGCTCCCACCCCTCAGCGCAATCCCCTGATCTCGCGCGGGGAAACCCCCAACGGGGCTCTCCTGTCGGACTCTAGAATCGCGCGCCTGTGCCGGTTCATTGGCGGCACTGATGCATCGTCTTGTCAACCTCAGGAGATCCTCCATGGAACGTCGTTCATTCGTTCAAGGCGCTGGCCTGGCAGGCGTGCTCGCCGCCGGCGTGGCACCCGCGGTCGTGCAGGCGCAGGCCAACCTGCGCTGGCGCCTGACCTCCAGTTTCCCCAAGGTGCTGGACACGCTGTTCGGCGTGAACGACATCTTCGCCGCCAAGGTGCGTGAACTCTCGGGTGGCCGCTTCCAGATCACCACCCATGCTCCCGGCGAACTGGTGCCGGCCTTCGGCACCATCGACGCTGTCAAGGATGGTACGGTTGAGATGGCCAACACCGCGCCTTACTACTACTTCGGCAAGGATGAGACCTTCGCCTTGGCCTGCGCCATCCCCTTCGGCCTGAACAGCCGCCAGTTGACGGCGTGGTACTACGAAGGCAATGGCCTGAAGTTGATGCGCGACTTCTATCGCCAGTACAACATCGTCAACTTCCCGATGGGCAACACCGGCGCGCAGATGGGTGGCTGGTTCCGCAAGGAAATCAAGTCGCTCGCCGATTTCCGCGGCACCAAGTTCCGCGTGGGCGGCTTCGGCGGCCGTATCGTCGAGCGCATCGGTGGCGTGCCCCAGAACATTCCGGGCGGGGAGATCTACCAGGCGCTGGAGAAGGGCACCATCGACGCGGCTGAGTGGGTGGGTCCTTACGACGATGTCAAGCTTGGCTTTGTCAAGGTTGCGCCCAACTACGCTTACCCGGGTGGGTGGGAGGGTGGGGCGATGCTCGAACTGCACGTCAACTCCAAGGCCTACGACGGACTGTCGCCCGAGTACAAGGCCATCATCGAGTGCGCATCGACCTATGCCCATACGGACATGCAGGCCAAGTACGACGGCAAGAACGCCCAAGCCCTGAAGACACTGGTGTCCCAAGGTGCCAAGCTCTTCGCCTTCCCGAATGACCTGATGGACGCAGCCTTCAAGGCTTCGCAGGAGCACTACGCCGAATTGAGCGCGAAGAATCCGAACTGGAAGAAGGTTTACGACGACTACTCAGCGTTCCGCCGTGACTCGAACCTGTGGTTCCGATTCGCGGATGCCTCGTTCGACAACTTCATGCAGCGCCAGCGGCTGTAAGTTCGTTCGATGTGTTGGCTGCCGGCGGTTAACTCCGGCAGCGCGCAAGAAGCTGAAACAAGAAGGCCCCGCAATGCGGGGCCTTCTTCATTTCGTCCTGAGATGTAAAGCAGCGAAGCGCTTGGTCTCGCCGCCTTCTCGAATGCTGCCTACTTCTTCTTCTGCGCGTCTTCCTTCACGGCTTCCAGCAAGGCCTTCATCGGGTCTTCCTGGGCGGCCGGGGGTGCTGCAGCCGGTGCGGGCAAACCGCCTGAGGAGGGAGCCATTGACGAGGCGCTTCCAGAGGCCGCTGCCCCAGGGGCGTTGAGGTCCATCACCGGTGCCGCAGGCGGCGGCACGTTGGGCATCAACATGGATTCCAGGGCCTTGTCCGCATCAATGACCACGCCCTGATCGATGCCGTCGATGACCAATTTCGGGTAGGCGATCACGGCGGCCACCATGATGAGCTGGAGCACGATGAACGCGATGGATCCCTTGTAGATCTGGGGGGTCGTCACGGCCGGGATGGTCTGGCCCGTGACCCGATCCTTGTAGTCGGTCTTGGCGGCCACACTGCGCAGGTAGAACAGGGCGAATCCGAACGGTGGCGTCAGGAAGGAGGTCTGCAGGTTCATGGCGATCACCACGCCGAACCAGATCATGATCGAGTCCACAGGCGTTCCTGGGGGGAACATCTCCGGCAGGATCTTGGCGGCCACGGGCGCCAGGATAGGGATCACGATGAAGGCGATCTCGAAGAAGTCGATGAAGCAACCCAGGATGAAGACCAGGATGTTCACGACGATCAAAAAGCCCAGCGCGCCGCCTGGCATGTCGTCAAACAGGTGTTCCACCCAGATGTGACCGTCCGCCGCGTTGAAGGTGAAGCTGAAGACAGTCGATCCAATCAGGATGAACAGCACGAAGGTGGACAGCTTGGCGGTGTTGTCCAGCGCCTGCTTCATCAGCTTCATGCCGAGGCGCCTGCGTGCTGTGGCCATGATCAGCGCACCCAGCGCGCCCATGGCGCCACCCTCGGTGGGCGTGGCCACACCCAGGAAGATCGTCCCCAGGACCAGGAAGATCAAGACCAAGGGGGGGATCAGCACGAACGTCACCTGCTGCGCCAGGCGAGAGAGCAGCCCGAGGCCTGTGAACTTGTTGATCAGTGCCAGAGCCAAGGCCAGCAAGGACGCAACCGTCATGGACATGATCACGATTTCGTCGCCGTGGGCAGCCGTTGTCCGTCCGGTCCAGGCCTTGATCAAGGTGTCGTGAACCTGTGCCCAACCCCAACCGGCGATGCCGCACAGCAGGAACAGCACGACCAGCGAGGCGTAGCCGCCTGAGCCATTGCTCTCCCGGTAGATGCGGGCTTCCGGAGGCAGGGCGGGCACCCAGGAAGGCTTGACAATGGCCACGACCAACACAAAGAGCAGGTACAGGCCTACCAACAACAGGCCTGGAATCAGGGCGCCGGCGTACATGTCGCCCACGGACTTGCCCAGCTGGTCGGCCAACACGATGAGCACCAACGATGGCGGTATGGCCTGTGCCAAGGTGCCTGAGGCGGTGATCGTGCCGGTGGCGATGGTTCTGTTGTAGCCGTAGCGCAGCATGATGGGCAGAGAAATCAAACCCATCGAGATCACGGCTGCAGCAACCACACCCGTGGTGGCAGCCAAGAGTGCTCCCACCAGGATCACCGCCACCGCCAGTCCGCCGCGCAGCGGGCCGAACACCTGGCCGACGGTCTCCAGCAGGTCTTCCGCCATCCCGGACCGCTCCAGGATGATGCCCATGAACGTAAAGAAGGGGATGGCTAACAGGGTGTCGTTCGACATGATCGCGAACACACGCTGCGGCAGGGCCTGAAACAGGTTGGCGCTGAACAGGTCAACCGTCATTCCCACGTAACCGAAGAGCAGGCCAGTGGCCGCCAGGCCGAAGGCCACGGGAATGCCGGTGAGCAGGAAAAACAACAGTCCCGCAAACATCAACGGGACAAAGTTCTGAGCGATGAAGGCAGTCATGTCAGGCAGCTCCTGCGTTCTTCTTGGCGGCTTCGGCAGCAAGTTCTTCGGCCAGGATTTCTTCATCCGACCGCGCATGCTCATCGCTGAAGGGTTCGGCCCGCAGCCCCTTGAGGAATGCAATCCTCTTGATAAGTTCGGACACGGCCTGAGCCAACAGGATGGCGAATCCCAGCGGCACCAACATCAGGACAGGCCAGCGGATCAACCCACCCGCGTTCTGGCTCATTTCACCGCTTTGCAGCGCACGCGCAAACAGCGGCCAGCCCAGGTCGATCATGATGATGGACAGGGGGATCGTGAAGATGATGATCCCAATGGCATCGATCCACGCATTGGTGCGTTTTGAGAGCTTCGTGGAAATGAAGTCGATGCGCACGTGAGCGTTCTTCAGCATCACGTAGCCCACGCCCAGCATGAAGACTGCGGCAAAGATGTACCACTGGATCTCAAGAAATGCGTTGGAGCCGACGTTGAAGGCCTTGCGCACGATCGCATTGCCCGCGCTTATGAGCACCGCGGCCAGCACCAGCCACATGATCACCTTGCCCAGGAGCTCGTTCAAACGGTCTATCAGACCGGAGAGTTTCAAGAGGGGAGCCATGTCATCTCCTTGTTGCGCCACGCAACGCGGCGCAGTTTCTCACCGCAGTGTTCAGGCTTGCTGGGCCAGGGCGTAAAGCCG
>CAISJH010000583.1 GCA_903885585.1 uncultured beta proteobacterium | reverse complement strand
CGGGGTCCACTCGTTTTCAGTGCAATAAGTGACGGTACGAGAAGCCAGCAACGGCGCGGGGTCGAATTCGTAAGTTGTTGATCTGATTGGGATTGCTGTTCACTTTTCCGGGGCGTATCGTGCATGGTCCACTCGAGTGAGGCAACGCGATGCAAGGCTGGCAGACCACGTACCTTGGCATGCGCGAGTTGCCACGTGACATCAGCGGCTTCGAGCTGCAAGCTTTCTTCACCTTCAGCCCGGCTGAACGTGCGCTGATCGACGCACGCCGAGGTGATGCCCACAAGCTCGGCCTGGCTCTGCACATCGGGTTCCTGCGCATGAGCGGTCGGTTGCTCGACGCGTTCCGGATCGTGCCGCCGGCACTTTGGCGCCACCTGGGCAAGGAGCTTGGCGTCGAGGCCCCAGAACTAGCCTCGCTACGGGCCTTGTACGGCCGCGGCCGCACCCTGTTCGACCACCAGCAAGTCGCCTGCGAAGCCCTGCGGTTTCGCTGGATGAGCGAACATCAGCGGCGCGCCCTTGTCAGGCTGCTGGGCGACGAGGTATCGCGCTGCGCGGACCGAGACCAGCTGTTGGTGGTTGCGCGGCACTGGTTGTACGAACACCGCCTGCTGATCGTACACGACCGTGCCATTCGCACCTTGATCGCCGCTGCGCTGGTCCACCTGGAGGCCGAGACGGCGGCCCAGATCCGCGCCGACGTGCAGCCTGGCGTCCTTGAGCGGTGGTGCCAGGCCGTCGCCCACCCACACACTACCGGCCAGACCCGCCAGAGTTGGCTGTGGGCACCACCGGCCAAGCACTCGACACGACAGATCAGCGAGGTGCTCGAGCGCATCGACTGGTTGTACGGCCAGGAGGTCCACAAATCCCTGGGCCAGCTGCCCGACCTGCTGGTGCGGCGCTATGCCCGGCGCATGGCCTCCAGGCCGCCCTCGGCCGGCGCCAAGATCAAGGAGCCGGGACGCACGGTGGAGGTGGCGTGCTTCCTGCGCTACTGTCTGCTCAGCGCCACCGATCAGCTGATCCTGATGGTTCAGCGCCGTGTGGCCGACCTGTGGCGCCAGGCTGCAGCCAGCCTGGGCGACACGGTGAACTGGGCGCAGATGTACCAGTCGCTGCTGGGCGAACTGGCGAGTTTGTGCGCCAAGGGCGCCGTGCCCGACGCCGATCTGCGTGCCCGCTTGGAGGCTTTGGTCGCGGCGAGTCAGCAACGACGCCCACCCAGCCGTGCATCCCTCGTGCGCGAGCACCTGATCGAAGCGGTGCGCCCTGTGCGGTCATTGCTCCTGGCGATTGCCAAGTTGCCTTGGCAGGCGACGGGCGATCACCCCGCCGTCCAGGCCCTGGCCACGCTGCGCGACCTGTACACCCGTGGCGCCAGGACCTTGCCCGAATCAACTGCCGCGCCAGGCTTGGGCCCAGTGTGGAGCGCCACCATCGCTGGCGGTGATCGGGAGCGGGCGTTTCGGGCGCTGGAAGTGGCCACGCTGTTTGCGCTGCGCCGATCGGTGCGCAATGGCTCGGTGTGGATCGAACACAGCTTGACGTTCCGTGGCCGGGAGCGCTTGTTCATCCCGGCCGAGCGCTGGCAGACCGAGGCCAAGCGCCACTACGCGCGGCTGTCGCTGCCGGTGACGCCAGCGCAGTTCCTGACGCCGCTGCTGACGCGCGTGCGCGCTGGCGTGGACGCCGTGGCCCAAGCCGCCCGGTCCGGTGTGCTGCGCGTGGACGACGAACTGCACCTGGCGGCGCTGCCGGCCGACGACGAAGACCCCGAGGTCACCAAGCTGCGCGCCAAGCTCGACCACCGCATCGGCGAGGTGCAGTTGCCAGAGGTGATCCTGGCTGTTGACGCGCAGGTGCGCTTTAGCTGGATCATGCTGGGGCGCGAGCCGCGTTCGGCCGACGAGTTGCTGATGACCTATGCCGGCATCCTGGCGCACGGCACCAGCCTGACAGCGGCCGAGTGCGCGCGCATGATGCCGCAGCTCTCGGCCGTGAGCATCCGCCAAGCCATGCGCTGGGCCGGCGATGAGCGACGCCTTGGCATGGCCTGCCAGGCGGTGCTGGAGTTCATGCAGGGTCATGCTATCGCCACGACCTGGGGGCGATCTGATCTGGCCTCCTCGGACATGATGAGCATGGAGACCACCAAGCGGGTCTGGCAGGCCCGGCTCGACCCGCGTCGCAACACGCCCTCCATCGGCATCTACTCCCATGTTCGCGACCGGTGGGGCATCTTCCACGCGCAGCCGTTCGTGCTCAACGAACGCCAGGCGGGTGTGGCCATCGAAGGGGTCGTGCGGCAAGAACGCATGGAGACCTCGCAGCTGGCTGTGGACACGCACGGCTACACCGACTTCGCGATGGCACTGGCCCGCCTCCTGGGGTTCGATCTGTGCCCGAGGCTGAAGGATCTGAAGCAGCGGCAACTCTACGTGCCGCGCGGCATGGAGGTGCCGGCGGAGATCGCGGCCGTGTGCGTGGCCAGCGTCGACACTTCGCTCGTCGAAGCGCACTGGGATGCCCTGGTGCACCTCACTGCGTCCGTGATGAGCGGGCATTCCAGCGCGGTGGCGGCGTTGGCCAGGTTCGGCTCGGGCGCCAGGGGCGACGCGATCTACGAGGCCGGTGTGCAGCTCGGTCGCTTGCTGCGCACGGCCTTCCTGGCGGACTACTTCGTCAACGCTGCCTTCCGACGTGAACTGCGGCGCGTGCTCAACCGTGGCGAGGCAGTCAACGCCTTGAAGCGTGCCATCTACACCGGCCGGGTGAGCCCGGCGCAGGCCAAGCGACCTGACGAGATGCAGGCCGTGGCAGACGCGCTGAGCTTGCTGGCCAACATCGTGATGGCTTGGAACACCGCCCAAATGCAGGCTGTGCTGAACCGGTGGGCCAATCGGCGCCAGCTCATTCCGCCGGAGCTCATCGGACGCATCGCGCCGACACGGCTGGAGGGGATCAACTTGCGTGGCGTCTTCCGCTTCCCCATCGAGCGCTACGCCGATCAGCTCCTGCCGTCACAAACTGCATCGAAAACAAGCGCCGCCGGCTGAAACCGCCCTCGCAATGACGCCGCCAAACCTAGGTTGAAGAGCGAACAGGAACTCCTGTGAGATCAACAACTTACGAATCCGACCCTGCGCCGTTGCTGGCTTCCCGTACCGTCACTTATTGCACTGAAAACGAGTGGACCCCTTAACCGACCTCGCTAACCATCGATGCGTTGTGATCAAGGAGCGCGACCATCCCTTTGGCCACTGGTCCCTGCGCTCGGGCCAAAACGAGGAGACGGTCAGGGTGCCGGCCAGCATGTCGACCAACCACGGCGAGATTGCCGTGGCTTGGGCGCTAGACGGTCAAGGCATCGTGCTGCGCTCGTTGTGGGACGTACGCCAGTTCTTGGAAGTTGGCCGACTAGTCCGTGTGCTTCCTGAATGGCGGCAGGAGGCGAATGTCTGGGCCGTTTATCCTGACCGATTGCAGTCCTCGGCCAAGGTGCGCGTCTGCGTCCAGTGGCTGGAAGAAGTGCTTCCGAGGCTGACGACGGCGGTGCCCGCTGTGCGGGAGCCTGGGCCAACCGCCGACTTGGGATGAGCCGCGCCATCGAATCGTGTGTATGGCGGCCGAGGGGTCGCGGGGCCGATGGTGACTGGGCGGACGGCGTGCATACGCACGGCCAGCGGTGGCTTGTGAATCATTAGACGAGAGGCCAGGAAGCTGCCTGCCGCCACATGCAGCTGATGGCCGGCAGTGTGAGTAGCTGCCTTGGCCCGAAAGCGGCCTTCCGGTCTGGTTCGCGATGGGGTTGTGTTGACGCAGGGCAAGGACTCCGAAGCTTAGTCGGCGCATCTTGTATGGCCCTCAACTCGATGGGAGACCATCATGGGCACCACAGGCAGCAACGCTCATCGCGAGCCTTGGAACAAGGGCAAGATCGTCGGGCAGAAGGCTCCGTTCAAGCCCAAGGACATCTGGGCCCTCCGCGTCCGATTCCAGATGGAGCACCGGGTGCGGGAACTCGCGCTGTTCAACCTGGGTATCGACAGCAAGCTGCGTGGGTGCGATCTCGTCGCGCTGAAGGTCCGCGACATCTGTCATGGTGACCAGATTGCCACGCGAGCCATCGTCTTGCAGCACAAGACCCAGCGCCCGGTCCAGTTCGAAATCACGCCGGCCACCCGGGAAGCCTTGCAGGCGTGGATCAAGCAGGCTGGTCTGAAGTCGGATGACTTCCTCTTCCCCAGCCGGCTCCATGACTCATCCCACCTCGGCACCCGCCAGTACGCCCGGATTCTCGGGCACTGGGTCGATGAGCTGGGCCTGGACCGCGCCGACTACGGGACGCATTCGATGCGCAGGACGAAGGCGACGCTGATCTACCGGCGCACCAAGAACCTTCGCGCCGTCCAGCTGCTGCTGGGCCACTCCAAGCTGGAGTCGACAGTTCGATACCTCGGCATCGAGGTTGATGACGCGCTCGAGATCTCTGAGCAAACAGAGATCTGATCCAGCAGACCGCTGGCCACCCACGCAAGGCGGACGTGGTCAGCTGCGAACGGCTGCTGTCTGGCGTGCTGCGGGATTCACGCAGTCGGCCACATCCGGTCGCTGGCCATTGACGGCTTTCAGGTAGCCTCAGGCGCGTTGAATGCCGCGAGCCAGAAAACTCACGAAGATCTCTGCGATCTGTTCGCCAGTGCGCTCACCCTGATTGTCGAACCAGTCGGGTATGGAGGCCACGGCGCCCATGAACCAATTGACCGCAAACTTGGAATCACAAGGCAGGATCGTTCCGTCGCGGATGCCATCTTCCACCAACCCGCGCAGCCGCAAGTCGAACTGACGCCGACGTTCGCGCGTCCTCTTCACCTGTGCAGGGGTTAAGGCGGAATCGCTTCGCAGCAGTGCCGGAGCGCCGAGTTCTCCCGTCAGTGCGGGTACGTAGATGCGGATGAACGCCGCGATGCGGGCATAGCCGGTGCGCTCCGATTCGATGGCCTTCTGCAGCGCCTCGTCGCCCACCTGCATCGTCAGTTCATGGCACTCGTAGATCAGGTCCTGCTTGTTCTTGAAGTAGTAGTACAGAGCCGGCTTGGTGACGTTCAGCGCGGCGGCGATCTCGTCGAGCGACACGTTCGCCGCACCGCGCCGGCCGAAGGCCCGCGCTGCTTCGAGAATGACTGCCTTCTTCTTGAGCTGGTACTGTTCGTCCCGGCTGTCGACGGCGTTGTTCCACTTGGGCTTCGGTGCCGCGCGTCGTGGGGTCTTCGAGGCAGCCCGTCCTGCCGCAGTGGTGCTCATGCTGGGATCATTGTTCGAGTTCGGAAACCGCGGCGGCCGGGCCCGGCCGCCGCAAGCCCGCAAATTTTAGCCAAAGGCATGGCCCCGGCCTCAGCCGAGCAGGCTGCGCGCGATGATGTGCTTCTGGATGTGGCTGGTGCCCTCGTAGATCTTCGTCACGCGCACGTCGCGGTAGTAGCGCTCCACCGGAAAATCCTTGACGTAGCCGTAACCGCCGTGCACCTGCAGCGCCTGCGAGCACACGGTCTCGGCCATCTCGCTGGCAAACAGCTTGGCCATCGCCGACTCCCTGGCCGCGGGGATGCCGGCATCGATCAGCCGCGCGGCATGCAAGCTGTACTGGCGGGCCACATCGACCTGCATCGCCATCTCCGCCAGATCGAAACGGATGGCCTGCAGCGCGCTGATCGGCTGGCCGTAGGCCTCGCGCTCCTGCGCGTAGCGCAGCGCCGCCTCGAGCGCCGCGCGCGCGATGCCGACGGCCAGCGCAGCGATGGCCACGCGGCCGTCCGACAGCAGACCCAGCACCTTCGAGTAGCCACGGCCTTCCTCGCCGACCAGGTTGTCGGCGGGCACGCGCAGTTCGTCCAGCTGGATCTGCGCGGTGTGCGCCGTGCGCTGGCCCAGCTTGTCCTCGACGCGCAGCACCTTGTAGCCGGGCGCGGCGGGATCGACGATGAACAGGCTGAAGCGCTCGCGGCTTCCCGGCTCGCCGGTCGCGGCGATCACCAGCGCCACGCCGGCCTCGCTGCCGTTGGAGATCCACTGCTTGGTGCCGTTGAGCACGTAGTGGTCGCCATCGCGGCGCGCCGTGGCGCGAAACGCCGCCGTGTCCGAACCGGCCTGCGGCTCCGACAGCAGAAAGGCGCCGATGCTGCGCGCGCTGGCGATCTGCGGCAGGTAGTGGCGCTTCTGCGCTTCGGTGCCGAAGGCACGCAGCACCAAGCCGCAGGAGTTGTGCACGTGCATTATCGTCGTGAAGCCGCCGTCGGCCGCGGCGAACTCCTCCAGCGCCAGGCAGTATTCGACAAAGCTGAGCCCCGATCCGCCGTACTCCTCGGGGATCAGCATGCCCATGAAACCGGCGCCTGCCGCCGCCTCGATCTCGGCGCGTGGCCATTGGCTGGCCTGATCGCGCTGCGCGGCGGTGGGCGCCACCACTTCCTGCGCCACCCGCCGCGCCGACTCGCGGATCATGGCTTGTTGTTCACTCAGCAATGCGTTGGAGACGGTGGACATGGTCAGTTGCATCCAGTGGAAACATCGGGCCGGCATGACGGTGCACGCCGGTTCTCGGGGGTCAGCCCAGCCAGCGCTTGCGCCGGCGGTAGTGCTTCATGTCGCGATAGCTCTTGCGCTCGCCCTCGAGCGTCAGGCCGAGATAGAACTCGCGCACGTCCTCGTTGTTCTTCAGGTCGTCGGCCGGGCCTTCCAGCACGACGCGGCCGCTTTCCATCACGTAGCCGTAGTCGGCCAGTTCCAGCGCGACCCGCGTGTTCTGCTCGACGATCAGCAGCGTCAGGCCGCTCGCCTTCAGCGACGCCAGCAGGCCGTAGACCTCGTCGACCATCAGCGGCGCGAGGCCGAGCGACGGCTCGTCGATCATCACCAGCTTGGGCCGCGCCATCAGCGCGCGGCCGATGACTAACAGTTGCTGCTCGCCGCCGGACAGGTAGCCGGCGGTGCGGTGGCGCAGCGCCGCCAGGCGCGAGATGCGGCCGTAGACCTCGTCCAGCCGCTGCTTCGCGTCGCCGGTGCGGCTCATGTGGCCGCCGACCACCAGGTTCTGCTCGACGCTCATGTGCCGCAGCACCTTGCGCCCTTCCATCACATGCACGATGCCCTGGCGCACGATGCCGCTCGGTTCGTGGCCGGTGATGGCCTGGCCGCCGAAGTCGATGCGCCCGGCCGAGACGCGCCCGTCCTCGGTCTTGATCAGGTTCGAAATGGCCTTCAGCGTGGTGCTCTTGCCGGCGCCGTTGGCGCCCAGCAGCGTCACGCAGGAAGCGTCCGGCACCTTGGCCGAAATGCCCTTGACGGCCAGGATGACGTCGCTGTACAGCACTTCGACGTTGTTGAGTTCGAGCACGCCGCGCTCCAGTCAATGACGGCCCGGGCCGGTGCGGCCGGCCCAGGCCTGGGGTTTCACCACTTGTTGACGGCGGGCACGGGCACGCTCGCCTGCTTGAGCTTGTACTTGCCCTTCTCGACCGTGCCGATGTTGACGCTGTTGCCTTGCGTTGGGAACGGCGCGTCGGTGCCGAACTTCATGGCCGGCAGCACGCCGAAGAAGCTCTCGCTCGGGAAACTCTGGCTCAGCAGTGCGTCGCGCACGTCGGCTCCGGTCACGCCCTTGCCGCCCTTCGCCTTGGCCGCCGCCTCGAACGCGCGCACCGTCAGCAGGCCCTGCGCCATGCCCATCACGCAGGGCGTCGTGAAGCCGGCTTGCAGCTTGTAGCCGGTGCGCAGCTTGTCGAAGAAGGCGCGCGCCGGGGTCGCGTCGTCCGAGGGCACCGCCAGTCCGTAGACCTCGAAGCTGCCTTCCATCTGGTTCAGATCGCCGATCGCCTTGCCAGACGCCGGCAAGCTGTTGTGCGCCGACACGAGGATCGGAATGTCCGTCTTGCCCAGCGCCTGCAATGCGCGCCGCACGGCCACCACCGAGGCGGTGTTGTTCAGCACCTGCAGCACCTGCGCATCCTTGCGCAGCACCCGGTTGACCTGCTGCGTCAGGTCAGTGGGCTGGGCCTCGGTGTAGACCGTCTCGACGATCTCCAGGATCTTCGGGTTGTCCTTAGCGAACTGCTGCGTGCCTTTGTGGATGTCGACGTAAGCCGGCGACACCTCGGACGAGATGACGGCGATCTTCAGCGGCGCATTGCCGCCGCGCTGCTGCTGCAGCCAGGTGTAGAAGGCCGCGACCTCGTGGGGGTAGGTCGGGCGTGCATTGAAGGCCCAGCTGTCGGTCTTCCAGGCGAAGCCGTAGCCGGCCGTGGCGTTGATCAGCGGCACCTTGTCGCCCGGCAGGCGCTGCGCCAGCGCGGCCACGTCCGGCCCCCCAAGGCCGAGCGCGGCGACGGGATTCAGCTCGGACTTCATGCCCGGCCACAGGCTGGAGATCTGCGCCACGTCATAGCGGCCGTCGAAGTCCTTGATCCTCAGCGCCACGCCGGCCGGCTTGCCCACCTCCTCGTTCCACCAGTCGAACACGGTCTTGCGGCAGCCGGCCAGGTCCTTCATCACGTCGGCATAGGGGCCCGTGAAGTCGGCGATGCCGGCGACGTTGTAGACGGTCTGCGCGCGCACCTCGGGTGCGCTCAGCAGCGCCGCCGCGGCCGCCGCCACCGCCAGTTGCGTGCCGATGCGGGCACGCGCGCGAAAGTCTTTGTTCGTCATGCTCATTCAAGTCTCCTGCTCTGGACACGCTGTCAACATGTGGGGCCGGCCTGCAGCGCTCAGGCCGGCCACGGTCTTCAATAGGGATAGGGCCACAAGCGGTACGCGCGTTTCAGCGTGTTCCAGCGATGCATCAGGCCGCGGGGTTCGAGGATCAGGAAGCCGGCGATCATTCCGCCGAGGAAGATGTTCATCGCGGCAAAGACGATCTCGCCGCTGAAGAACGGATAGCGCTCGATGAGCGAAGGCCCGATCGAAGTGATCAGCTCCTGCGACAGGCGGATGACGAACACGCCGATCAGCGCGCCGGTCACCGAGCCCATGCCGCCGACGATGATCATCGCGATGAACCAGATCGAATGGATCAGCGTGAACTGGTCGATGGCGACGAAGCGCACGTAGTAGGCCCACAAGCCGCCGCCGACCCCCGCATAGAAGGCGCCGAGCAGGAAGGCCATGGCCTTGGTGCGCACCACGTCGATGCCCATCATCCCCGAGGCCACGTCGTCGTCCCTGACGGCATAGAAGGCGCGGCCGTGCCGGCTGCGGATCACGCCATAGGCGCCCGCGACCATGACGCACGCGACGACCAGGCACAGATAGTAAATCGAACGGTCGGTGTCGAAGCTCAGCCCGAACAGCGACGCCGGCTCGAGGGTGATGCCGTTGGCGCCGCCCAGCCAGCTGCTCGGCAGGTTCAGCACCAGAAAATGGAACAGGATCTGCGCGGCGATCGTCGTCAACGCCAGATAGAAGCCCTTGATGCGCACCGCCGTCAGGCCGAAGATCAGGCCGAACAGCGCCGCCGCCGCGCCGCCCAGCGGCAGCGCCAGCCAGAAAGGCAACGACAGCTTGCTCGCCAGCAGCGCGGTGGTGTAGGCGCCCACGCCCATGAACGCGGCCTGGCCGAGATTGACCTGGCCCGCGATGCCGGTGTTGATCTGCAGCCCGATGACGACGATGCCGGTGATGAGCATCGAGGTCATCACCGCGACGGCGCGGATGTCAGCCAGGAAGGGCAGCGCGAACAGCAGCGCGATGAACAGCGCCAGGCAGACCGCCTGCGGCCGCGTGCGGACCAGCGCCTGGTCCTTGGGGAAGGTGGTTGCGAAAACGCCGGCCGGATCCATGCCTCACACCCTTTCGATGGTTTTCCAGCCGAACATGCCGGTGGGCCGAATCAACAGCACCAGCAGCATGAGGACGAATGGCAGCACGGAGCCGACGGCTCCGCCGACGATCGGGTCCAGATAGGCGGAGGCGAGCCCCTGCACGATGCCGACGACGACCCCCGCGAGCAGCAGGCCGGCCAGCGATTCCAGCCCCGCCAGCAAGGCCACCGGCAGCGCCGCCATGCCTATGTCCGAGCTCAGCATGTTGATGGAGCGGCCGCTCAGATGGACCATCGCGCCCATCGTCGACAGCATCGCACCGAGCAGCCAGGCGAAGGCGATCGAGCGCTGCACCGAGATGCCCAGCGACATGGCCACCTGATGGTCCTCGGCCACCGCGGTCATGCGCAGGCCAACGCGCGTGCGGTTAAAGAACCAGGACAGGAACACGCCGATCAGTATCGTCAGCGCGCCGCCATAGAGCATGGCGCGCGAGATGATCACGTCGCCGACGATGATCGGCTGCAGCGGGAAGATGATGGGGAAGGGGCGCGACTGCGGGCCGAACAGCAGCAGCACCAGGCCGCGGATCAAGATCAGCAGGCCGATCGTCACCATGACCATCGAGAACACCGATTCGCCGACCAGGCGCGAGAAGAAGATGCGCTCGATCAGCAGCCCGAACACCGCCGATGCAAAGAAGGCCAGCGGGATGCCGATCCACAGCGGCAGACCCAGCTGAATCAGCGTCCACCAGACCATGTAGCCGCCGAACACCACCAGCTCGCCCTGCGCGAAGTTGAAGACCTTCGAGGCGCGGTAGATGACGACGAAGCCCATCGCGATGAGCGCGTAGAGCAGGCCGCTGAGCGTGCCGTTGATCAGATAGTTCAGGAACTCGCTCACCGCACGCTCCTCGGTGAGCTGCGCCCGCCGGCGAACGCCGCGAAACCGTTGAGGTTGTTCATGCACGCATCTCCTCGGCCGCACCGCGGCTCGCATCGGCCTTGCCAAACACGTCATGCAGCCGCACCTGGGCCCGAAACTGGCTCTTGCGGCCGTCCTGGTAGGTCACCGGGATGTCGATCTGCACCTCGTTCGAGCCGTCGTACAGGCCGACGATGAGCGCGCGGTAGCGCTCCTGCAGGAACTCGCGCCGCAGCTTGCGCGAGCGCGTCAGCTCGCCCTCGTCCGGATCGAGTTCCTTAGGGAAGTTGGCGAAGCGGACGACCCGCGCGTGCGTCGGCAGGAAGCCGTTGACCCGTTGTATCTCGGCACGCAGCAACTCGGCGACCTCGGGCTTCTGCGACAGATCGGTGAAGGTGGAAAAGCCGACGCGCTTGTCCTCGGCCCAGCGCGACACCACGTCGAAGTCGATGTTGATCAGCGCGGCGACGAAGTCGAGCGTCTCGTCGCCCACCGTCATGATGTCCTTGATGAAGGGGCTGAAGCGCAGCCGCGTCTCGACGAACTGCGGCGGGAAGCTCTCGCCCGAACGCAGGCGCTTCAGGTCCGACAGGCGCTCCAGAAACACGAGCTCGCCGCGTTCGGTCTTGGTGACTGCGTCCCCGGTCTGGAACCAGCCATCCTGCAGCTTGCTTTCGACCGAACCTTCGCGGCGGTAGTAGCCGAGGAACGGGCTGCCGCCGCGCACCTGCAGTTCGCCGACCTCGCTGACACGCCACTGCAGCGGCGCATTCAGCGCTGGCAGCGATTCCATCCAGCGGCCGACGGTTTCCAGGTCGAAACGCTCGCCCTGGTGGCAGGTCAGCAGTCCGGTTTCGGTCGAACCGTAGATGTTGCGCAGCGGCACGCCGATCGCGTGGAACATGCGGAACACGTCGGGCGCCATGGTGGCGCCGCCGCAGGCGGCGATGCGCACCCGCGTCAAGCCCAGCTGGTCGCGCAGCGGGCGCAGCACGACGGCTTCGGCCAGCGGAAACAGCAGCCGATGCCGCAGCGGCACCGGCTTGCCGTCGAGACGGCCGACGTTGACCGAGTGGCCGATGCGCAGGCCCCATTCATAGATGCGGCGGCGCAGTGGCCCCGCATCCAGCATGTGCGCCTGCACCGAGGAGGCCATGCTTTCCCACTGGCGCGGCGCGAAGGTCATGGCCTCGACCGCCAGCTCGCGGATGCTCGACAGCACCTGCTCCGGCCCTTCGGGGAAGTTCACCACCAGCGGCAGGCACAGCCCCATGGTGATGCCGAACATCTGCTCGGTGGCCCATGCCGGCGAGATGTAGCTGAGATATTCCATGCCCGGCGCCGCCCCGGTCGAGCTGATCAGCCGATGGGCGTTGTCCAGCAGGTACTTGTGCGTGAGGATCACCCCCTTGGGCTTGCCGGTGGTGCCCGAGGTGTAGGACAGCACGGCGATGTCGTCCGGCGAGCCGGCATCCAGCAGCTGCCAGAAGCGCTCGGGCTCCTTGTCATGCAGTTCCCTACCCTGTGCCTGCACGGCCTCGAAGGTGCGCAACGACGGCTGCTTGTACGACCACATGCCGGTGGCGTCCCAGTAGACGATGTGCTGCAGCAGCGGCAGGCGCGGCAGCACGGCCAGCCCCTTGTCGACCTGCTCCTGGTCCTGGGCGAACAGGCAGACGGCCTCGCTGTCCTCGAGCAGGTACTGCGTCTCGTCGGCCGTCAGGTCGGGATACATCGACACGACCTTGCAGCCCAGGGCCTGCGCCGCCACTTCGGCCCAAAAATGCTCGGGCTCGTTCTCGCCGATGACCGCCACCGTCTGCCCGCGCTCGACCCCCAGCCGGTGCAGCCCCAACGCCAGAGACCTGACCTGGTCGCGCACCTGCGCAAAGCTGTACTCGCGCCAGATGCCCCGATGTTTGTGCCGCTGCGACAGGCGCTGCGGCGTCTGCTCGGCCCGCTCCTGCAGGATTTGCGGCAGGGTCGTCAGCTTCATCGATCGCCCTCCCCCAGGTAGGCCTTCAGCACCGCCGGGTCGCGCTGCATCTGCTGCGGCGTGCCTTCGGCGATCTTGGCGCCGAAGTCGAGCACGGCGATGCGGTCAGCCAGGTCCATGACCACGCCCATGTCGTGTTCGACCAGCACCACCGGAATGCGCGCCGCCTCGCGCACGTCGAGGATGAAGCGCGCCATGTCCTCCTTCTCCTCGGAGTTCATGCCGGCCATCGGCTCGTCCATTAACAGGATCTTCGGGTCCTGCGCCAGCGCGCGCCCGAGGTCGACGCGTTTGCGCAGGCCGTAGCCCAGGCTGCCCACGGGCTGGTGGCGTATCGACTCGATCTCCAGCAGTTCGATGATCTCCTCGACCTTCTCGCGGTGTTCGATCTCCTCGCGCTGCGCCGCACCGAAATAGACGAAGGCCTGCGCCAGTGACGAATGCATGTGGATGTGGCGTCCCACCATCAGGTTCTCGACGACGGTCATGCCCGAGAAGATGTGCGTGCCTTGGAAGGTGCGGGCCAGGCCCATCTGCGCGATGCGGTGCACCGGCAGAGCGCGGATGTCGCTGTCGCCGAGCAGCACCTGCCCCGCCGAGGGCCGGTAGAAGCCGCTCAAACAGTTCATCAACGACGACTTGCCGGCACCATTCGGGCCGATGATCGCCAGCAGTTCGTCGTCGCGGATCTCCAGCGACACGTCATTCAAGGCGACGACGCCACCGAACTGCAGACGCACGTTCAGCGCCTGCATCGGGGGAAGGGAAGCCGCACCTGGGGCCTGCCCGCTCATCGCCGCTGCTCGCTTTGCTTGCCGGTTTGCATCTCGGGTCTGCCTGGGGTGGGTCTTCAGCGGGTGCCCACGCGCGTGCCCGCGTCGATGCTGATCGTCGTCGCGTTCAGATAGGCGTTTTCCACGATGTGCCTAACCAGCCCGGCGAACTCGTCCGGCCGGCCCATGCGCGTCGGGAACAGGATGGTCTGGTCGATCAGGTGCTGCGACACCTTCGTCGGCATCCCGGCGGACATGCCGGTCTCGAACAGCCCCGGCGCGATGGCCATGACGCGGATGCCGTGCGCGGCCAGGTCGCGTGCCGCGGGCAGCGTCAGGCCGATGACGCCGGCCTTGCTCGCGCTGTAGGCCGCCTGCCCCATCTGGCCCTGCCAGGCGGCGCCGGAGGCGGTGTTGACGATGACGCCGCGCTCGCCCTCGGCATTGGGCTGGTTGGCCGTCATCGCCAGCGCGGCGTGGCGCACGACGTTGAAGGTGCCGGTCAGGTTGATGCCGATGACGCGGTTCCACAGCTTGGGCGGAAAGGTCTGGCCTTTGGACAGCGTCTTGCTCGGCCCCAGGATGCCGGCGCAGTTGACGGCGATGTGCAGCGCGCCCCAGGCGTCGGTGGCCTCGGCGACCGCCGCCTGGACCGCGAGGTCGTCGGACACGTCGACCACGCGATGGCGTGCCCGATTGCTGAGCTCGCCGAACTGCTGCTGCAAGCGCCCCTCGTCGACGTCCACGGCCAATACCCTGGCGCCAGCGGCCAGCAGCGCCTGGCTCGTGGCCAGGCCCAGCCCGGATGCGGCGCCGGTGACCAGCGCCACCTTGTCAGTCAGTTCCATATCGAATGTCCAGTGCAAATGGATGAATGGCCGCTGCCGGCTCAGCGCGACAGGATCGTGACCACGGCCGCGGCTTCCTCGATGCCCTGCAGCCCGCCGCCGTTCTCGGCCAGTGCGATGCGCGCTCCTTCGACCTGTCGGGCTCCCGCCTCGCCGCGCAGCTGTGCGACCAGTTCATGAATCTGGCCCAGGCCCGTCGCACCGACCGGATGGCCCTTGGACTCCAACCCGCCGGATGGGTTGACCGGAATGCGGCCGCCGATGCGGGTGTCGCCGCGCTCGGCGATCACGCCGCCTTCGCCGAAGGCGCAGAAGCCGAGGTTCTCGGTCTGGATGATCTCGCCCATCGCCGTGGCGTCGTGCACCTCCGCCACCGAGACATCGTCGGGTCCGACACCGGCGATCTCGTAGGCGCGCTTGGAGGCGAGCGCGGTGCAGTGCAGCGCGTAGTCGTCGTCATTGCGGTCCGAGCCGCTCTGCACCACCGAGGCCAGCACGCGAATGGCGCGCCGCCGGTCGATGTTCAGCCGCGCCAGCGCCGCGCCATTGCAGACGATCGCCGCCGCCGCGCCGTCGGAGACCGGCGAGCACATCGGCAGCGTCAGCGGGTAGGTGATAGGGGCGGCCGCTAGCACTTCGTCGATGGTGTAGCTCGTGCGGTACTGCGACAGCGAGTTGTGCACGGAATGCGCATGGTTCTTGGCCGCCACCGCCGCCAGCTGCCGCTGCGTCGTGCCCCAGCGCCGCATGTGAGAGCGCGCAAAGGTCGCATACACGTCCATGAACACGCTGTAGGGCTTGGGCGACGTCGAGCCTTCCGGCACCTCGACGCCATGCCCCATCTGCAGCAGACGGTCGCGGATCTCATCGGCGCGCGACACGTCCCAGGCGCTGTCGAAGACCGAGAACATCTGCGCCTTGTCGGTCGAGAACATCTTCTCGGCCCCCACCGCCAGCGCAACATCGGCGGCGCCGGCGCGCACCTGCATCACCGCCAGCGCAAACGCGGAAGAGCCGCTGGCGCAGGCGTTTTCCACGTTGACCACCGGAACGCGGCCGATGCCCGCCTCGCGCAGCGCGATCTGCCCGCGGATCATTTGCTGGCCGTCCATGTGGCCCTGCGAGGCGTTGCCGAAGAACGCGCCCTGCAGATCCTCCTTGCGCAGGCCCGCGTCGTCCAGCGCCGCCTGCACCGCTGCGCCGGTCAGCGTCTTGATGTCCTTGTCCAGCAACCGGCCGAACGGGGTCATGCCCACGCCGACGACATAGATCTCTTCCATCTTCGAACTCCTGTGAATCTCAGGTCTGGGGCTGGCAAGCCTTCGGCTCGATCGATTCGCCTGCCTGAAGCGGCATGAACCGCAGGCCGCGCGCGGTTTCCACGGTTCCACCGGCGTCTACCGTGTACAGGCCGCGCGCCACTTGATGCGGATGACGAGCCGCCTCCTCCAACGTCAGCACCGGCGCGAAGCAGGCATCGGTGCCCTCCAGCAGCGACTGCCAATGCCGGTGATCGCGCGATCGAAACAGGCCGCCCAGGCGCTCGCGCAAAGCCGGCCACGCCGGCTTGTCCATCTGTGCGTTCGGATCGACATCGTCGAGCCCCAAGCGTCGCAGCAGTTCGGCATAAAACTGCGGCTCGATCGCGCCGAGGGTGATGTGGCGCCCGTCCGCACATTCGTAGACCTCGTAGAACGGAGAGCCGTAAAACACCGACGGATTGACTCGATCCAGCGCGCCGCCGGCATGCACCAGCTGCACCAACGGAGCCAGCATCGCCATCACGTCCACGATCGCGCCATCCACCACGCAGCCCTGCCCGCTGCAGCGCGCGCGCAGCAGGCCGGCCAGCAGACCGGCCACCAGGCCCAGACCACCTGCGGAATCGCCGAGCACCGTCGGCGGCAGCATCGGAAGCGCTCCGGGGCGGGCGGCCAGCGACATCAAGCCGCTCAGCGCCACGTAGTTCATGTCGTGCCCAGCCGCTTGAGCGAGCGGCCCGGTCTGCCCCCAACCCGTCATGCGCCCGTACACCAGTCGGGGGTTCACTGCCGCGCATGGCGCAGGCCCCAGGCCCAGCCGCTCCATCACACCGGGCCGATAGCCTTCGATCAGCACGTCGGCCTCGGCCAGCAATGCCAGTGCCCGGTCCACGTCGGACTTCCTTCAGGTCGAGCGCGACGCGCTGCTTGTGCCGCGTGAGCAATGACGCCTCGGCGGGCGCCATCTCCGGCGGCAGCACGCCCCGGCCAGGCCGAGCAACCAACGTCACCTCGGCGCCGAGCTGCCACAGCATCAGTCCCGCCAAGGGTCCGGGGCCGATGCCCTCGAACTCCACGACCCTGATACCGGCCAAAGGTGCGCCGTGCGATGCGTTCGTCATCTGTCTCTACCCGTGTTGCCACAGTTGTCTTGTCGATTGAAGTTACTATAGCGTAAAACGCCTTACGCACAAGTAAGGCTAATCACCTATCCAGTCAAATTTGGGACTGAGCAGAATCAGGCTGAATCCGTATTCGATGACCATCAAGGAGTGAAACGATGTCCGAGCCCCCGCTCGTCCAAGAGATCCGCCAGGGCGCCATGTGGATTCGCCTGAACCGGCCCGAGGCGATGAACTCGCTGACGCCGCAGCTGCTTGCCGGGCTGTCGGCGGCGCTCGACGAGGCGCAGGCGCGCGACGAGGTCAAGGCCATCGTGCTGACCGGCGCGGGCCGGGCGTTCTGCGCCGGCGCCGACCTGAAGTTTGTGCGCGCGGATGTGACGGGACCGGAGGCAGCCGCGGCCTTCCTGCAGCGCGTGCTGGCGACGATGAACCGCATCGCCGCATTTCCCAAGCCGGTGATCGCCGCGCTCAACGGCCTCGCGCTGGCCGGCGGGCTCGAACTGGTGCTGTGCTGCGACCTGGTCATCGCGGCGCGCAGCGCAAAGCTCGGCGATGCGCACGCCAACTACGGGCTGCTCCCCGGCGGGGGCGCCTCGGTGCGCCTGCCGCGCGTGATCGGCGCGGCGCGCGCCAAATACCTGATGTTCACCGGCGAGTTCGCGTCGGCCGACGCGATGGCGAGTGCCGGCCTGGTCAACCAGGTCGTGGACGACGAGCGCCTGCTGCAGGAGGTGCAGGCACTGGTCGACAAGATCGCGAGCAAGAGCCCGCTCGGGCTGCGGCGCATGAAGGCGCTGATCGACGACGGGCTGCAGCAGCCAGTGGACACCGCGCTGCGCCTTGAAATCCTTGCCTCCGAGGTGCATTCGCTGAGCCACGACCAGCGCGAGGGCCTGGCGGCCTTCAATGACAAGCGCAAGCCGGTGTTCACCGGGCGCTGAACCGCAGGAGCCGATGCCAATGCACGAAACTACCCCCCGCGACCGCCTGGCCCGGCTGCGGGCGCTGCATGAAGCGGCCTGCCTGCGCGCGCCCGCGCTGCAGGCGCTGTATGGCCGCGCCGGCATGACTCCTGCCGACATGCGCAGCGCCGCGGACCTGGCGCGCCTTGCGGTGACGCCCAAGGACAAGCTCGTCGACATGCAGCGCGCTGCGCCGCCTTTCGGCGGCTGGCTGGCGGCCGACCCGTCGGAGATCCGCCGCGTCTTTGTGTCGCCGGGGCCCATCCATGAGCCGCAGTTGCACGGCGACGTCGACGGCCACGGCTTCGCCCGGGTCTTCAGCGACGGCGCCGTCGGCCCCGGCGACATGGTGCTGAATACCTGGTCCTACCACCTCGTGCCGGCGGGCCTGCTGCTCGACGACGCCATCGCGGCCTGCGGTGCGACGGTCATTCCGGCCGGCACCGGCGGCGCCGAAGCCCAGGCGCAGATGGTGATCGACCTGGGCGTGAGCTGCATCTGCGCGTCCACCGCCTACTTCGAAAACCTGGTGCACGTGCTCGAGAGCAAGGGCCATGTTTTGCCCGCCGCCTGGCGCGTGCGCACCGCGCTGCTGGGCGGCGAACTGGGCGACTGGCTGGGCAAGCGGCGCCGGCTGGAGGCGCGCTTGGGTATCCGCACGTTGTCGGCCTACGCGACCGCGGACTTCGGGCTGATCGGCTTTGAAGAACCCGGTCACGAGGGCTACACGATTCACCCAGATCGGCTCGTGCAGATATGCGATCCCGTCAACGGCCAGCCGCTGCCGCTCGGCATGCCCGGCGAGATCGTCGTCACCACGCTGGCCCGCGGATGGCCTCTAGTGCGCTTTGGCACCGGCGACGTGGCCGCCGCATCGGCCATCAGCGAGGACGGCTTCGTCGCCCGCATCGGCAAGCTGCAAGGCCGTGTCGGCCAGGCAGTCAAGGTGCGCGAAATCTTCGTCTACCCGCGGCAGATCGAGGACCTGGTGCTGCAATCTTCGGCGTTACATCGGGCCCAGGGCGTGGTCAGCCGGCAAGGCCATCGCGACGTGATCGACCTCCACGTGATGTTCGGATCGGCTGGCACGCCGGAGCTGGAAGCCGACTTGCGCGACCGCTTCAAGCAACTGACACGCCTGCGGTTCGACAGCTTGGTGCTTCTGGGAGCGGACGCGGCATTGCCCGACGACGCCCCCTGGCTGGTCGACCACCGGCATGGATAGCGCCCGCGTCCTCCCACGAACGGAGCCTTTTGCCTCATGAGTCTGCCCGCTTCGATCGCTTCGCGTCTTAGGCTGCCGCTGATGGCCGCGCCGATGCTGCATGTCTCGGGTCCGGAGCTGGTCTCCGCGGCTTGCCGCAGCGGCGTGATCGGCGCCTTTCCGACCCCGAACGCGCGCAGCTCCGAGGAACTCGACGCGTGGTTGACGCGCATCGCCGATGATGCCGCGCGCCGCGCAATGCCGGCCGCGCCGGTGTGCGCGAATCTCATCATGCGTTCGCGCCCGGAGATGCTCGAAGCCGACCTGTCGGTGCTGGTCAAGCACAAGGTCGAGCTGGTGCTGGCGAGTGTCGGCTCACCGCGCAAGATCATCGGGCCGTTGCACGACGTGGGCTGCCTGGTGCTGGCCGATGTCGCCTCGATGGAGCATGTACACAAGGCGCTCGATGCCGGTGTCGATGGCATGGTGCTGCTTAGCGGCGGTGCCGGCGGCAACACCGGCTGGGTCAACGGTCTGGCGTTCGTGCGCGCCGTGCGCGAGATGTACGATGGCCCGCTCGGGCTGGCGGGTGGCATCTCCGACGGTGCAGCGCTGCTGGCCGCGCAAGTCCTGGGTTGCGACTTCGCGCTGATGGGCACCCGCTTCATCGCGACAACCGAGAGCCTGGCCAGTGCCGAGTACCAAGCCATGCTGGTGTCGAGCCGCATCGACGACATTGCGCTGACCCGCGGCATCAGCGGCCTGGAGGCCAATTTCCTGCGACCGTCGCTGCTGGCCAACGACCTGGATCCTGAGGAACTGGCCAAGCCGCTGAGCGCCGAGCAGGCGCGCGAGCGCTTCGGCGCCTACTCTGCCAACCTGCGCGGACCGCGCCGCTGGCTCGACTTATGGAGCGCAGGTCATACCGTCTCAGCTGTGCGGCAAACGCATAGTGTCCGGAACTTAGCAGGCCGTTGAAATATCAGCGATGAACGCGAGCTACACCATCGTGATTCGGGCCGACTCGGTCATACAGCGCGCGGGTTTCGCCAGATGGGTCCCAAACGGCCCATTGCGCAGTCATTCGGGTGCTTGGAGGAGGCCATTTCGACCTTCTGGCCGCTCATTGGGCGCACTGCGGGCGCAATTGCGCCAAGGTCCGCAGCCGCGTGAGGTTGTAGGCGGCCATCGTCAGCGTCAGAAGCTGGTCGACTTTGTCCAGTCCCTGCACCATCACCTGTCGGATCGGACCGATGAGCTTGCCCCAGCCGAAGCACTGCTCGATGCGCTTCCTGCTGCGTTGGCTGACCTCGTAGCCAGGGTGCCGGGTCGTGCGGGCGTCGATGGCGCTACCGCCGTTGCGGTTGAGGTTCTGCGCAACGTGTGGCGTGACGTTGATCTCGCGGCACGCCTTGACGAAGCCCTTGGTGTCGTAGGCCTTGTCAGCGCCGACTGTCACTCGCTTGCCAGGGCCCGCGACGTCAGCCAGCATCTGTGCGGCCACGTCGCGTTCGGCCGTACCGTTGGCAGCGCTGGCCTGCACGTTGACCACCAGGCCATGCCTGTTGTCGGTCAGCACGTGGCCCAGGTAACTCGGCAGCGCAGGCGCTGCCTGGCTCTTGCGGTACAGCCGCGACTCAGGGTCGCTCGTGGACGCGTGCATGTCGTTACTGCGCGGCTCACCGCGCCAGTCCTCGGGCGGGCGGTCGCCATCGGATCCGTCCTTGCGCCGCATGCTCTTGTGGCTGGCCCAGGCCTGGATGAGGGTACCGTCGACGCTGAAGTGCTCGCCCGACAGCAGCCCACGCTGCTTGGCCATCTCCACGGTGGCGTTGAAGAGCTCGGTGACCGCGACGTGCTCGATGAGCCGGTCGCGGTTCTTGCTGAAGACAGAGTGGTTCCACACCGTGTCCTCGATGGCCAGCCCCACGAACCAGCGTAACAGCAGGTTGTATTGGAT
>CAISJH010000582.1 GCA_903885585.1 uncultured beta proteobacterium | reverse complement strand
GCCCGGGGCCCCCAGGCCGGCGTTCTCCCAGCCTGCCGCCAGCCTCAGCAGCCCCGCCTCGTCGCGCGGGCGGCCGATGAGCTGCAGGCCCAAGGGCCAGCGGCCGTTGGTGTGGAAGCCCGCGGGCACGCTGATCGCCGGCAGCCCGGCGAAGGTGGCGTACAGGGTGCACTCCATCCAGCGGTGGTAGGTGTCCATGGCGCGGCCGGCCACCTCGCGCGGCCAGGTCTGCGCCAGCGGGAAGGGCCAGCAGGGGGCAACGGGCAGGGCCAGGGCGTCGTAACGCTCCAGCAGCGGCAGCAGGGCGTGCAGCAACTCGCCGCGCACCCGGCTGGCGGCCATGAAGTCGGCAAAGCTCAGGCCCTGGGCCTGGTCGTGCTCCCAGAGCGCCTCGGGCTTGATGCGCTCGCGGGCGCCGGGCTGGCTCATCACGGCTGCCACGGACGGCGCCACCAACGCGCGGCGCCACACCAGCCAGGCGTTCCATACCCGGTGCAGATCCACGCCCAACGTCACGGGTTCCACGCGCGCGCCCTCACGCTCGCACGCGGCCAGCGCCTGCTCCAGCAGCGGCAAGATGCCCGCCTCCACCGCAAGGTGGCCGCCCAGGTCCCCCAGCCAGCCGATCTTCAGTCCCTTGAGTGAGGCGTCGGGCGGGGGCATGAACGAGTCGAGATTGCTTCCAGCCAGGCCGTCGGCGGACGCGCCACCGGGTCCGCCGTGTGAAGGTCCGGGCCCGCCCAATGACAGCGGTGCCCGCGCATCAAACCCCGCCTGGGTCTGCAGCAAGCGCGCGAGGTCGCGCACGGTGCGCGCCATCGGCCCGTCGGTGCCCAGCTGGCTCACCCACAGCTCAGGCTTGGGGAAGGCGGGGACGCGGCCTTGGCTGGGCCGCAGGCCGTAGACATGGTTCCAGCCCGCGGGGTTGCGCAGCGAGCCCATGAAGTCCGACCCGTCGGCCACCGGCAGCATGCGCAATGCCAGGGCCACGGCTGCGCCGCCACTGGAGCCACCGGCCGTCACGGCCGTATCCCAGGCGTTGGGGGTCGCTCCGAACAGGTTGTTGTAGGTATTCGAACCCAGACCGAACTCGGGCATGTTGGTCTTGCCGATGACGATGCAGCCCGCGGCCTTCATGCGTGCCACAAAGGTGCTGTCTTGCGCCGGCATCGAGCCCGCCAGCAGCGGCGAGCCGAAAGTGGTGGGGAATCCCACCGCCTGCCCCGTGTCCTTGATGGCTTGGGGCATGCCGTGCATCCAGCCGCGCGAGCGGCCGGCCGCCAGCTCGGCATCGCACTCTTCGGCCTGCGCCAGCAGGGCCTCGGCGGGCGCCAGGTTGACGATGGCGTTGAAGCGCGGGTTCAACGCTTCGATCCGCGCGAGATAGGCCTGCATGACCTCGCGGCACGACACCTCGCGGCGGTGGATGGCGGCCGACAAGGCGTGCGCTTCCAGGGCAGTGATGGGGCAGGGGGCGGGCAGGATGGTGGTCATGGTGTCAGTGCTGGTCATCTCAAGTGCACCATTCTCTGGTGACGGCCCTGGCCAGTGTTTGAGAAGCGAATGCGCAGATTCATCCGGCCAGGCCCAGCAGCCGCCTGGCCTCTTCACATGAATCGCCGGGCCGCGTCACATCAAACGCCACGGTCGGGAGGCCGAGGCGCCGTGCACCCTCCACGTTGCGGGCTTGGTCGTCCACGAAGACGGCCTGGTCCGGGGACAGGCCCAGGGCTTGCAGGCAGCCGAGGTAGGCCTGCGGGTCGGGCTTGAGCACGCCGGTGTAGGTGGCATCACTGATGTGCTCGAAGGCCTGCAGCAGGGGCAGGCGCTCGCGCAGGCTGCGGCCATAGAAGAGGTCGAGCTCGTTGGACAGGATGGCCAGGCGGATGCCGGCGGCCTGGGCTTCGAGCACCAGCGCGGCG
>CAISJH010000581.1 GCA_903885585.1 uncultured beta proteobacterium | reverse complement strand
GCGGTGGACACAGCATCGCCCGACATCGCCTTGTTGGCCAGCTTGGCGAAGGCCCGTGCCAGTGACCTGGCCGAGCGCGTGTGCAATGAGGCCGTGCAGATGCACGGAGGCATTGGCGTCACCGCCGAGTACGACCTGGGCCTCTATCTCAAGCGCGCCCGCGTGATCGCGCAGACGCTGGGCGACACCGTGTTTCACCGTGATCGTTACGCCCGTCTCTGTGGGTTCTGAGCGGGTTCCGCGCGAGTCATGAGAGGCCATCAACCGGCATTTCAGCGGCCATTGAACTGCACTTCAGCGGCACTTGACCGGCCATTTAGCGATTGAAGGAGCGAGGCTTCCATGTCATCCAGCACACCCGACACCTTCACCCCGAGCCCTGCCAACTTCTTTGACGGTTTCTTCAAGGCCCGCGCCGGGTTGACCTCGCCCGGCGCGCCTTTCGAGCTGGTGGAAAGCGCTGATGCGAAAGGGCAACCCCTCAAGGCGTTCAAGAACGCCTTCCCCCATCTGCCCGCCCTGCTCAATGCCGGCCGGGCCCATGGCCCCAAGGAGTTCATCGTCCAGGACGGCGAGCGCTGGAGCTTCGACCGATTCTTCGCCGCGGCCGATGCGCTGGCGGGCCACCTGCAGCACACCCTGGGCGTGCAGCCGGGTGACCGCGTGGCCATCGCCATGCGCAACCGCCCAGAGTGGGCCGTGGCCTTCGTGGCGGCGTCGCTGGCCGGCGCGGTACCTGTGCCGCTCAACAGCTACGGGCTGCATGACGAGCTGGCCGCCGCGCTGCGCCTGACCACCCCGCGTGTGCTGGTGGCGGACACACCGCGCTTGCAGCGCCTGGCGGCGTCGGTCGCGGCACTGGTGGCGCATGTGGTGGAGGTGCCGGAGGAATCGATGCCGCCTGCTGAGCCCGCGCTGTCTGCTCAGCCCCAGACAGCGGGCGTGAACCTCCTGGACCCGCTGCTGGCCCCGGGAGGCCCGGTGGCCCAGGTGCCAGCGCCACGGCCTGAAGATCCGGCGCTGATCCTGTTCACGTCTGGCGCCACCTCCGAGGCCAAGGGCGTGGTGTCCAGCCATCGCGCCGTGTGCCAGGCGATGTTCAACATCGACTTCATCGGTGCCATCTCGGCCATGACGTCGCCACAGGCGATTGCCGGCTTCATGCAGCGCGGCTTTGCCCCCACCACCCTGACGGCAGTGCCCTTGTTCCACGTCAGCGGCCTGCATGCCCAATTGCTGAGCTCGCTGCGGCATGGGCGGCGTCTGGTCTTCATGCGGCGCTGGGACCCGGCGCGGGCGCTGGAACTCATCCGCGCCGAGCACATCACGCAGTTCAACGGCGCGCCTTCCATGGTGCTGCAGCTGCTGGAGCAGCCCGGGTTTGACCGCTCCGGCGCGGCCCGCAGTCTGGGCGGCCTGGGCTTCGGCGGCGCAGGTCTGCCGCAGCGCCTGATCGACGAGGTGGCGCGTCACATGGGCGGCACCATGACCGGTATCGGCTTCGGCCTGACGGAGACCAATGGGGTGGGGGCCGCCGCCTCAGGGCTGCTGTTCGAGCAGGCGCCCCGCGCCTCGGGGGCCCTGTCGCCGTTGATCGAGTGCCGCATCGCTGACGAGCAGGGGCATGCGTTGCCCCCAGGCCAGTCTGGCGAAATCTGGTTGCGTGGCGTCAGCCTCATGGACGGCTATTGGCAGCAACCCGAAGCCACGGCACGCGCTCTGCAGGACGGCTGGTTCCGCACGGGCGATGTGGGTCTGCTGGACGAGCACGGCCTGCTGCGGGTGGTGGACCGCCTCAAGGACGTTATCAACCGCAACGGTGAGAAGATCGCTGCAGCGGAGGTGGAGTCCTGCTTGCTGCTGCACCCGCAGGTGCAGGAGGTGGCGGTGTACGGCGTGCCCGACGACGCCACGGGCGAGGCCGTGGTGGCCGAGGTGGTGCCGCGTCCGCACACTGCGCCCACGCCTGAAGACCTGCTCGGCCACGCCGCCGCCCACCTGGCCGCCTTCAAGGTGCCGCTCTACGTGCAGGTGCGCACCGAGCCGTTGCCGCGCAACCCGGCGGGCAAGGCCTTGAAGTCACCGCTGCGCCAGGCATTCCTCGGTTCACGTGCCCGTTGAGGGTGGTGGCATGCAGGCGCGAGTGGGGTTGCGTCCTGTGGTGCCAAAGGCACGGGTGTTTACCGCTAGTCCGCTTGAACGATGTTTCTAGCCCGATGCGTTTCTACGCTAACGGTGTCTGATGACCAGGGGTGCGCAGGGGTGCACCCGGGCCTCGCCTCTCGTTACGACCACGTGTTACACACAGGAGACAACCGATCATGAAGCACTCCGCACTCCGCCCCGCCTTCAAGCTGCTGCCCCTGGCCCTGGCCATGGTCTATGCGCAGCAGACGATGGCGCAAGCTCAGCCCGCAGCCGATGACACCCAGGTCGTCGAGGTCACCGCGCAAAAGCGCAAAGAGAAGATCAAGGACGTCCCGTTGGCCATCACGGCCATCTCCGGTTCCGCGCTGGAAGATCGCGGCATGGAAGGACCGGCTGCGCTGTCGGGGGTGATCCCCAACCTGCAGATGTCCCAGGCACCGGTGTCCAGTCTCATCGCATCCATCGGCATGCGTGGCATCACCAGTGGCCAACCCTCCATCTGGGCCGATCCATCTGTCGGCCTGTATGTCGACGGCGTGTTCGTGGGCAAGAACATGGGCGCCCTCTTTGACGTGATCGACATCGCCCGCGTCGAGGCCCTGCGCGGCCCGCAAGGCACGCTGTTCGGCCGCAACACCGAGGCTGGCGCCATCAACTTCGTCACCCGCAAGCCCACGGGCGTTTTTGGCGGCAACCTCGGCCTGGAGCTGGGCAGTCGCAGCAAGCAAGTTGGCCGCCTGTCGATGGACCTGCCGAAGATGGGCATCCTCAGCGCCTCCATTGGCGCTCGCTCGGAAAAGCAAGACGGCTCGATCTCCAATCCCAACGGCGAGGCCTGGGGTAGCAAGGACCGTCAGGCCGGCCGCGTGGCGTTGCGCCTGGAGCCCACCAAAGACCTGACCATCGATTACGCCTACGACCAAAGCAAGATCGACGAGACGCCCCCGGCGGGCTCGCTGACGTCGTCGCGCGGCTATGGTTCGCTGTACCCGCTGACCACCCAGATCGGCGGCACCAACTATGCCTTCCAGAATGCCGGTTGCCTGGCCTTCAACCCCCCGGGCACCTGCGTGTTCCCGACACCGGGCATCGGCCCGGCCATGCGCAACACCGGGGCTGAGAGTGCTTCTTACCCCACGTCCGTGTCGGGCTCCACCCAGTACGGGCCGCAGTATCAGCGGCTGGATCTGACAGGGCACTCGCTGACCGCCGAGTACCGGCTCAGCCCCAGCACGACGCTGCGCTACATCGGCTCGACCCGTGACATGGCGTACAGCGACCACGCCGACTACGACGGCACCGCGCTGCTGATCTTTGAGGGCTTGCGTACCACCGACTACTCTTCCCAGTCGCATGAACTGCAGCTCATCGGGGGCAGTGCCGGGCTGCGTTATGTGGCAGGCGCTTACCTGTTCAAGGATGACGGCACGTCGCTGCAGCGTCAGGCCGGCGGCCTGTTGACCTTCCATCCCCAGGTGCCGGGCTACCAGATGGCGAACTTCAACGTGGGCACCGATGCCAAGGCGCTTTATGGCCAGGTGGACATGGATGTCGGCGCTTGGGCCTTTGGTTTGGGCGGTCGCCACACCAGCGAGACCAAGACGGTGCGCTCGTGGCGCTACAAGACGAACTCCACCTTCGTTCAGGGCACGAACCCGACGACGCTGGACGTGTCGGGTGAACAGACCTTCACGCAGTTCACTCCCAACCTGAACGTCCTGTACCGCCTCAACAAGGACACCAACCTGTTCGGCCGTATCGCCAAGGGCTTCAAGAGCGGCGGCTTCCCGGCAGAGGCGCCGGTGACCGCCACCGCGGGTCCCAACAAGGCCTTTAATCCCGAGACTTCCACTTCATTCGAGTTGGGTGTCAAGGGCAGTTTCATGGGTGGCAAGGGTCAGTACAGCGCCACGGTCTTCACGACCGACGTCAAGGACTACCAGATCAGCCTGTTGCCGGCCGGCTCCACCAGCCCCACCATCATCAACGCCGGCAAGCTCAAGAACCAGGGCTTCGAGCTGGACGCCAGTGTGGCCCCGGCCGATGGCACTCGCGTGACCATCGGATATGGCTATCTGGATGCCAAGTTCAAGGAATACCTGGCGTTGAGCCCGACCAATGTGCCGGTCGACTCGGCCAGCAACACAGTGGTTTCAGGTGCGCCCCGTCACACCCTGGGCGTGAGCCTGGAGCAGCGCCTGATGCGCACGGGCTCGGGCGTGACCCTGCGTGGTCTGGTGGACTACCGTTACGTTTCCGACCGCTACAGCTACCCAGGCCAGATCAGTGCCACGGCGGCCAACGCCACAGTGGGCAACTCGGCAGCCGAGTCGCTGCGTCCCGCACTGGGTTTGTTGGACCTGCGCCTGATCGCCAGCGGCATCAAGCTTTTCGGGCCGGGTGACGCGGAAGTGGCCGTGTTCGTCAAGAACGCCACTAACGAGCACAAGACCGTGGCGCATATGGACGTGTCGGGCTTCTACCAGGTCAGCGCCTGGAACGACCCCCGCACCTACGGTGTGACGCTGAACTACAAGTGGTAATGCAATGAACCAGCGACGGAGCCTTCCTTCACAGGACGGCCCCGCTCGACAAGGGCATCCCAGGGGGGTGCCCTTGTCGCTTGTGCGGGGCGCCAAGCGCGCAGTGGTGGCACTTTGGATCGCCATGCTTGGCAGCGCCAGCTGGGCTGAGCCCAACACGCAGCCGCCCATGAACCCCTACCTGGCCCGGACCTACAACAACCAGGGCCACTGGAACGACGCCTGCACCGACAGCACGGAAATCGCCGTGCCACGAGGCTTCTATGAGGTAACGCCGGGCAGTTGGGATCTGGTGCCCAACGAGACCATCGGCATCCCGTTCTACAACGACGTGGTGCAGGGCAAGGAGGTCTATTGGTTCTGGGCTGGCCTCACCATGCGCAAGCTCCATCGTGTGGAGGGTCGATTCGTCGAGATCGACCGCGTGGCCGTACCCATGGACCTGCCCGGTTACCGAGCGGTGTCGCCACACGAGCGCGTGCAGCAAGCCGCGGCGGTGAGGAAATTTCTCGACGCAGGCGACGAACCGGGCCTGCTGGCCTACCTCCGGGCACAGCCCAACCGCTTGATGCAGGCCGTGGAGGACCAGGTGCGTCACGGCTTCCTGTACGCCATGCTGACGCGCGACCACGCCTTCATCGGCTCGAATGCGCGCGGCCTGATCCGCATCGATCAGGCCGACCCGGCGGACCCTTACTCGCGCATGCTGCCGCCCCGGCAGGTGACGCTGCCTGACGCACTCTTCGACGATGAAAGGGCGAAGCGCCACACCATCTTTCCCACCGACACCGTGTTCGGCCTGAGCATGAGCTTCAACGGCCACCTGGTGGCCAACACCATTGGTGGGCGCATCATTACCTTGGATCGCAATACGCTGCAGGTCATCGACGTCTACACCGCGCAGGACGCAGATGAGGTCTTTACCAACAGCTTTGCGACCAGTGACGAGGTCGCTGGCGGCGCCATCTATGTCGCCTCCAACCGGCGCATGTACCGCCTGGTGGTGACCTCGGATGGAAAGATTCGCTCTGACGCCGCCTCGGGGGCCTGGCAGGCCGAGTACGACCGGGGTAACCGCCTGCCCGTGGGCAAGATTGCTGATGGCACTGGGGCGACTCCGACCCTGATGGGCTTCGGACCTGACGAGGACAAGCTCGTCGTCATCACCGATGGCGCGAAGAAGATGCGCTTGGTGGCCTTCTGGCGTGACGGCGTGCCACGCGATTGGAAGCCTCGGCAAGTGGGCCTGGATCCTCGCATCGTCGATCAGATCGAGGTCGACATGGGCCCTGGCGTCGACGTTGTTCAGTCGGAGCAGTCGGTGGTGGTGTACGGCCCCTACGCCTTCGTCATCAACAACATTCCGGTGGGGCCACCCAAGCCATACCTGGGTCCAGGCGCTTACTACCGCGGCCTGTTGATCGGCGCCACGAGGCCTCCCTCTGCAGGTGCCGCTATGTACCGATGGAACGCCGCACGCCGCGCGTGGGACGCAAAGTGGGTTAGGCAGGATGTAGGCATCCTGGCGACGGTGCCCATGATCAGTGGAGGCAGCCGCATGGTCATAGTAGATGGTTACCTCGCGGGTCGGCTGAACGAGGCTTTTCACCTTGGGATGGATCTGGACACGGGCGAGACCGTGATGTCCATCGCAACGGGCTCAGACCCAACCTTCAACGGCACCTACACCGGCCTGAAGATCGACCGCGACGGCAGCCTGATGTACACGATGATGTTCGGCCTCGTCCGCTTCGATGTGAGCCGAATGCGTCATCTGCCGGGACCCCCGGTACCCAAGGCCGCGTCTTGGCGCGTCCCATGATGCGCAGCAAGAAACTCTGTGCCTTCTGGCTCGCCCTTGGCATGAGCTTGCCGGCTTGTGCGGGTGGCGACGAAATCGCCCCGACGTCATTCGAGGCCGCCGAGCGCCAGTTTGTACAGGCCATGACCCAATCGCCTGACGCCATGGCGGGATGGCTGGCGGACGACTTCATCTACCTCACGACGGCGGGGACAGTCATCGGGAAGCAGACCCTGCTGGAGCATCTGCGAAGCGGCCGGACGGTGGTGCTGGAGGCCAAGCGCGAATCCACCCACTTGATTGAGCGCACCAGCACCATGATAAGTTCCGGCCTGCTGACGGTGAAGGTGCGGCAAGACGGAGTTGAGCGCACCTTGCGCTCCCGCTATCTGCACACCTGGTCGCGCTCCGGGCCGTCTGATCCATGGCAACTGCTGTCCCGGCAGGCCACCACGCTTGCCGCGGGAGATCGCTGAAACGCCGGTCTCTCTGATGACGATGGCCTGGTCAAGGCGAAAGATAGATAACCCCGGATAGTCCCGCCGGACGAGGGCAGGGCGCAGCACGGCTGGCAACATGCCTGCATCGTCATTGGAAGGGTCGCCATGGGTTTGCAAGGCAAGGCGGCGCTGGTGGGCGCGGCGCAGTACAAGCCGCAGAAGTACGCCACCGCGCCCAGGATGTTTCACCTGGAGCAGGTGGCCGATCTGGGCCTGCAGGCGCTGGACGATGCCGGCCTTTCGCTCAAGGACGTGGACGGGCTGATCACCATCGGCCCGCAGTTTCACGAGGCGGGCATGTTCGTGCCGGCCATGGCGGCCGAGTACCTGGGCATTCCCATCGACTTTGCCGAGGTGGTGGATCTGGGTGGCGCCAGCTCGGTGGGCATGGTGTGGCGTGCGGCCGCGGCCATCGAGCTC
>CAISJH010000580.1 GCA_903885585.1 uncultured beta proteobacterium | reverse complement strand
CCTGCGTCGCGGCATCCGCGTCAAGACCTCCAGCTACACCCGCCACCACGTCAACATCACCATGACGCAGGCCAAGGCGGTGAGCAACTACACCAACTCCATCCTGGCCAACATGGAAGCCACCGACGAGGGCTATGACGAGGCGCTGCTGCTGGACCCGTCGGGCTTCGTCTCCGAAGGTGCGGGCGAGAACCTGTTCGTCATCAAGAAGGGTGTGGTCTACACCCCCGACCTGTCGGCCGGGGCGCTCAATGGCATCACGCGCGACACCATCTTCGCCATCTGCCAGGATCTGGGCTTGAAGCTGGTGGAAAAGCGCATCACGCGCGACGAGGTCTACATCTGCGACGAGGCCTTCTTCACTGGCACCGCGGCGGAAGTCACGCCCATCCGTGAACTCGACCGCATCGAGCTGGGCGCCGGCGAGCGCGGCCCCATCACCGAGAAGATCCAGGCGGCCTTCTTCGACATCGTCAACGGGCGCAACCCCAAGTACGCGCACTGGCTCACGCCCGTCGCGGCTTAACCCCCATCCCTCGCACGCAGCGCCCCACCATGAGCACCAAGACCCCCAAGTCCGTCGTCGAACTGGCTGCGGCCGATCTGCAGGGCCCGGGGGTCATTCCCTGCCCGAACCCGAAGATGGCACTGTGGAGCAACCACCCGCGCGTCTTCATCGACCTGTCCCACGGCGGGGAGGGGGTCTGCCCCTACTGCGGTACGGTCTACCGCCTCAAGCCCGGCGAGCACCTGCACGCCCACCACTGATGCGAGGCATCCGACCGCCGACGTCGGATGCCGTCCCGGCCCGTGGCTGAACGGGCCCTCCGCGACACCTCACCGGACACTGCCTTGCGCGAGCGCGAATTCATCCTCACCCTGTCCTGCAGGGACGCCACGGGCATCGTCTACGCCGTGTCCGGCCTGCTGTTCCAGGCCGGCTGCAACATCATCGATTCTCAGCAGTTTGGCGACGTGCAAGGCGATGACGCCACCGGTCTGTTCTTCATGCGGGTGCACTTCGAGGCCCCTGCCCAACTGGCTGACGTGCCCACGCTGGACCGCCTGTTCGAGCATGTGCGCACGCAACACGGCATGGATGCCCGCTTCCATGCCGTGGCGCAGCGACCGAGGGTTTTATTGATGGTCAGCCGCTTCGGCCATTGCCTGAACGACCTGCTGTTTCGCTGGAAGAGCGGTCAACTGGCAGTGGACATCCCGGCCATCGTCTCCAACCACCCGGACTTTGAAGCGCTGGCGGGCAGCTACGGCATCCCCTTTCACCACCTGCCCCTGGCCGACGGGCGCGATCCCGCGGCCAAACGCGCGCAGGAGCAGCAGGTCGAGGCGCTGGTTGAGCGCGAGCAGGTGGACCTGGTGGTGCTGGCGCGCTACATGCAGATCCTGAGTGCGGAGTTCTGCCAGGTGTTGCGGGGCCGAGCCATCAACATCCACCACAGCTTCCTGCCCAGCTTCAAGGGCGCGCGCCCCTACTTTCAGGCGCATGCTCGTGGTGTGAAGCTGATTGGCGCTACCGCGCACTACGTCACCGCCGACCTGGACGAGGGCCCCATCATCGAGCAGGACGTCGCTCGCGTGGACCATGCCATGTCCGCCGAGGACCTGACGGCCTTGGGCCGGGATGTGGAGTGCGTGGTGCTCTCGCGTGCCGTGCGCTGGCACGTGGAGCGCCGCGTGCTGATGAACGGGCACAAGACGGTGGTGTTCCGCTGAGCCAACGCCCGCTGCTGCTGACCTGACCATGGCCCACCGACAAGCACCCACCGTGGCTCTGATGGCCTCGCCTGAGGACACCGAGGCGCAGTTCTACGAAGCACTGCAGCAAGGTGACCTTGAGCGGCTGATGGCTGTCTGGGCCGACGACGACGAGATTGCCTGTGTGCATCCGGGCGGACCGCGCCTGGTGGGTGCGGCTGCGATCCGGGCGAGCTTCGACCACATCTTTGCCAACGGCGGCATTCCGGTCACGCCCGAGCAGGTGCACCGACTGCACACCATGACCACCGCCGTCCACCACCTGGCCGAGCGGATCACCATCACCTCGGCCGAAGGCACGCAGACGGCTTGGGTGCTGGCCACCAACGTGTTCCTGAAGACCGAGCAGGGCTGGCGTCTGGTGGTGCACCACGCCAGCCCCGGCAGCGTGGGCGAGCAGCCGCCGGTGATCGGGGAGTTGCCCTCGTTGTTGCACTGAGCTGGTGGATCGCCGCGCCACGTTCGCGTCCTTTCGCAGCCCGCGGTGGCTGCCAGGAGGCAACCTGCAGACCATCTGGGCCGCGCGCATGGCGCTGGCGTTCCAGGGCAGGGCACCGGTTTACCGCCGCGAGCGCTGGGACACGCCCGATGGCGACTTCATCGATGTCGACTTTGCCCAGGAGCCACCGTGGCCGACGGCGCCAGACGTGCGCGCTGCGCAGCCGCTGCTCGTGTTGTTCCACGGGTTGGAGGGGTCTTCCACGGGCCACTACAGCCTGGCCTTTGCCGATGAGGCGCGCCGGCGGGGTTGGTCGTATGCGGTGCCGCACTTCCGCGGCTGCTCGGGGGAGCTGAACCGCGCCCCCAGGGCCTACCACTCGGGCGACTACGAGGAGGTGGGCTGGATCCTCTCGCGTCTGCGGGAGCGCCACGCCGGGCCGCTCAAGGTGGTGGGCATCTCGCTGGGCGGCAATGCGCTCATGCGCTGGGCTGCCGAGGCAGGCGACGCTGCGGCGCAGGTGGCTGGCGCGGTGGTGTCGATCTGCTCGCCACTGGACTTGGCGGCGGCTGGCGCGGCCATTGACCGAGGTTTCAACCGGCAGGTCTATGCGCGCATGTTCCTGTCCACCATGAAGCCCAAGGCCCTGGCCAAGTTGGCCCAGCACCCCGGCCTGTTCGATGGTGAGCGCCTGCGTGCTGCACGCACCTTGTGGGAGTTCGACGAGGTGTTCACAGGCCCGCTGCATGGCTTTGCGGGTACCGATGACTACTGGGCCCGCGCGTCGGCCAAGCCGCATCTGGCGCGCATCCGCATACCGGCCCTGGCTGTGAACGCTCGCAATGATCCCTTCATCCCGGCTCACAGCCTGCCCCGCAGGGCTGAGGCGGGGCGGGTGGAGTTGTGGCAACCGGCCCATGGCGGGCATGTGGGCTTTGCCAGCGGAGCACCGCCTGGTCACCTGAGGGCTCTGCCGCTGGCCGTCCTGGACTGGCTGGACCGGCAGTGACGGGCGTGACCTGCGCGCGGTCACGGCCCCTCACGTAAGCTCTGGCGATGGATCCCATCGTCGAAGCCGCGCTGCGCAAATGGCCCAACGTGCCCCACTGCCACGGCTGGCTGGCGCTGGATGCCCGGGGCGACTGGTACATGCGCGACGAGCGGGTGCAGGCCGCCGGACCGTTTCCGCAGGTCAAGGGCAGCGTCATCCGCCATGAGAAGCTGTGCGAGTTCATCCACCGCAACTACTTGCGCGATGAGCAAGGAGGCGCTTACTTCCAGAATGGACCTCAGCGCGTCTACGTTGATCTCGAGGCCACGCCCTATGTCTGGCGGCTGCAGCCGGGGCCGTCCGGCGCCGACAGCGTGCAGGTGCTGGCCCACACGGGTGAGCCGGTAATGCAGGTGAATTCCGCCTGGCTGGACGAAGACGGGCGTCTGTACCTGGCCTGCACGCTGGCCAGTGTGGGGCCGGTGGTGGGCCTGGTCCACACGCTCGACATGCTGCTGGCTGCCGAGGCGGTGGAGGCCGGCCTGTGGGATCCGCAGTCGCTGCGTGCTGACGAGTTGCCGCAGCGCTTCGGGTTTTTGCGCACGCCCCGGCCCTGAGGATCTGCGGCTCGGGCCGCATCAGGCATGAAAAACGCCGCCCGAGGGCGGCGTGGCGCGAAGAGCCCGTCGGGCCGGCAGTGCCAGACCGTCAGGCCTGTCGGCTCACTTCGGTGCGCTCGCCGCGCCCGCGGCAGCGGGCACCTGCGGTTCGGCGAACTTGGCGCCAGCCTGGTTGGCCAGGTACACCACGGCCCGCCCGATCTCGACGTCGGCGTAGTCGCCGCCACCTTGGGCGCCCATGGCGCCCTTGCCCTTCAAGGCAGAGTTCAGCAGGGTGTCATACCCCGTCTTGATGCGCGGAGCCCAGGCGGCCGCATCTGCCAGCTTGGGAGCGCCTGCCGCACCGCTGCCGTGACAGGCTCCACAGGCAGCCTGGTACACCTGCTCGCCCGTCTTCAGGGCGGAAACATCGGAGGCGTCCTTCACCTCCACCCTGCCTACGGGTGCGATGCGCTTGGCCACGGCCTCGGCTTCCATGGCCTTGCTGCCGGCGCCCGTCTTGTCGCCCAGGGCCACATAGTTCGTCAGCAGGATGATGGCCAGGATGGGAACCACGAAGGAGGCAATGACTGCCCAGACCAGCTGCTTGGGCGTCTTGATCGGGCCCTCGTGGGCGTCGTGGGCGTCATGGGAATCGCTCATGGGGTCCTCGGAGTACTGTCGTTGTCTTGCGCCGTCACGCAACAGGTGGCGGGTGCGCCACCGCCGGCAACAGAGGCAGCGGAGCCCTTGCGGGCGCCCGTCTGGCGCACCAGTGCACGTTTGAGCGCAGCCCTCAAGTATACGGGCCGACCTTACGCAAAGCCTCTTTCAGAGGGCATCGCGGGCTGTCGAGAAGGCTGTCCCGCTAGAATGGCGCACTCACTGCGACCGTGGTGAAGTGGATATCATGCGGCCCTCCGAAGGCTGCGTCGCAAGTTCGATTCTTGCCGGTCGCACCAGCCTGGACATGCCCGAATGCCCATCGGCCCTTGCTCCCTCCGATCCGTCGCTGCGTTGAGCTTGGTGTTGTTGCTGGCGGCATGCGCGTCTTCCCGAACTCCCACCACACCGCGCCTGGCTTCGGCGTCTGACCCCGAGGCCGATGGCCCACCCCTGGCGGTGCCCCCCGGGCTGGTCGATGTGCCCAATCCGGTGCCGCGCGTGGAACCGCTGCGGGCCGGGGGGCCCAACAAACCGTACGAGGTGGCCGGCCGGCTTTACGTGCCTATCACCGCTGACTGGCCCATGGTGGAGCGAGGTGGGGCCTCCTGGTACGGGCGCAAGTACCACGGGCGTCCCACCTCCAGCGGCGAGCCCTATGACATGTTCGGCATGAGTGCGGCCCACCCCACCATGCCCATCCCCAGCTTCGCCCGCGTCACCAACCCGGCCAACGGGCGGCAGGTGATCGTGCGTGTGAACGACCGGGGGCCCTTCGTGCCGGGCCGCGTCATCGACCTGAGCTATACCGCTGCCCTGAAGCTGGACGCGCTGCGGACGGTGACGCCGGTGGTGGTGGAGCGGCTCACGCACGACACCATCCGCGCCATGCGATGGATGTCCGGCCTGCCGGAGGCTGCGCCTGGTGAAGGCCAGGTCCGCGAACTTTCCGCTGTGTCCGCAGGCGTGGGGCTCAGCGTCCCCCCGTGATGTCGATCGTCGTGCCGGTGGCGTAGCTCGCCTCGTCCGACAGCAACCAGACCACGGCTGCGGCCACTTCCTCGGCCGTACCGGCGCGCTGCATGGGCACACTCGGGGCCACCTGGGCGGCGCGGTCGGGCAGCCCGCCGCTGGCGTGGATGTCGGTGTCGATGATCCCCGGGCGCACGCCGTTCACGCGCACGCCCTCGTTGGCCACCTCACGCGCCAGGCCCAGCGTGAAAGTGTCGACCGCGCCCTTGGAGGCCGCGTAGTCCACGTACTGGTTGGGCGAGCCGAGCTTGGCCGCGGCCGAACTCAGGTTGACGATGCTCCCGCCGCTGCCGCCGTGGCGCCGGCTCATGCGCTTGAGGGCCTCCCTTGCGCAGACGAAGGAGCCCGTGATGTTGATGGCCCACATCCGCTGCAGGCGCGCCACGGTCATCTCGTCCACGCGCGCGGGCATGTCCACCACGCCTGCGTTGTTGACGAGCCCGCTCAAGCGGCCCAACCCGGCGTCGACCGCCTCGAACATGGCCAAGACCTGGGCCTCATCCGCCACGTCGGCCTGCACCACCAGCGCGCGCCGGCCCAGAGCCCGCACCTCCTGCGCCACGGCCTGAGCCGCTGTGGCGTCCCGGGTGTAGTTGACGGCCACATCCCAGCCGGCTCGCGCAGCCAGGCGTGCGGTGGCTGCGCCGATGCCACGGCTGGCACCGGTGACCAGCAAGATGCGGGGGGCGTTGGACGGGGTTTGGTCTGAGGCCTGGGACGGCGTGGGGCGGGTGGTGTCAGTCATGGCCTGCATCGTAGAACCTTCTGGCGTGCTGCGGCACGCGTATCGCCCCGGGGGCCGTGCCCGAACTCAGCGCTCGCCGGCGGCGGTGCTCGGCTGCTCCGGCAACCCTTCCAGGTGGCTGGCATCGGCCCAGCGCAGGATGTCCAGCGTGCCCTGGCGCCAGCGCAGGTGGTTCAGCCCGGTGTTGGGAATGTCACAGGTGCGCAGGCCGCTCAGCGACAGGCCGTGGGCTGTGCGCCACAGCATGTCCAGCACGCCACCATGCGTCACCACGGCCAGCCGACGGCCCGGGTGCTGCTCGGCCAGGTGCTTCACCGCGTCCATCACCCGGGCGTGGAACTGCCGCAGGTCTTCTCCACCCGGGAGTGCGAAGTCTGCCCGGTGCTCCAGCCATTGCAGCCAGAGCTCCGGGTGCCGCGCCTTGATGGTGGGCACGTCCAGGCCTTCCAGCACGCCGAAGCACTGCTCCCGCAGCCCCGGCAGCAGCACCGGCGCGGCCTGCCAGGCGGCCGCCAGCGGCGCGGCTGTTTGTTGCGCGCGCTGCAGGTCGCTGCAGATCAGGTGCTCAGCCGGCTCGTCGGCCATGCGGGCACCCAGTCGCCGGGCCTGGGCCTGGCCCAAATCGTTCAGAGGAACGTCGATCTGCCCCTGAAACCGCTGCTGGCGGTTCCAGTCGGTTTCGCCGTGACGAATGAAGATGAAGTCGGTCATGGGAATGAAGGGGGTGAGCCGGCGCGGACGGGGAAGCTCATGCGTAGGAGACCACCATCTTGGCCGCCAGCAGATACAGCACCACGGCAAACAGCCGCCGCAGCGTGGCCACGGGCAGCCGGTGCGCGAGACGGGCACCCATGGGCGCGGTCAGCGTGCTGGCCACCACCACCCCGGCCAGCGCGGGCAACAGCACAAAGCCGAGCGATCCCCAGGGCAGCCCCGTGGCGGGCCAGCCGCTGGCCACATAGCCCAGGGTGCCCAGGGCGGCCACGGGCAGGCCCAGCGCCGCACCGGTGCCGATGGCCGTGCGCACCGGCACGCCGCACCACAGCATGAAAGGCATGGACAGAAAAGCGCCGCCTGCCGACACCAGCCCGCTCACCACCCCGATGGCCAGCCCCACGCTCCACAAGCCCAGGGAGCCGGGCAACGTCCGCCCCGGGCCGGGCTTCTTGCCGATCCAGATCTGCGTGGCCGCGCCCACGACGATGACGGCAAAGGCCAGCGCCAGCACCCGCTGCGGCAACCAGCCCGAGGCCAGGGCCGACAGCAGCGTGCCCGTGGCCATGGGCGGCGCCAGGCGCTTGACGACCGCCCAGTCCACCGAACCCAGCTTGTGGTGCTCGCGCACGCTG
>CAISJH010000579.1 GCA_903885585.1 uncultured beta proteobacterium | reverse complement strand
GAAGACCAGGCCCTGCTGACCGACCCGCAGACCAGCGGCGGCCTGCTGGTGGCCTGCGCGCCTGAGGCTGTGGATGCCGTGCGCGCCACTTTCGCCCGCCACGGCTTCGAGGCCGCGGCCGTGGTGGGGCGCTGCGTGGCGGCACCCCAGTCGCGCCTGGTAGTCGGCTGATGCCATGACCTGACGCATCAGCGCCCGGTAGGGCCCGCCCCAGTTCCACAGCCACGCAGAGCACGGCCTTTGCGGGTGCTCAGGAAGACTTGGAAACGGGCGGCCGATGTAACCGCCCCACCATGTCCGACGAATGACACCTCAGCAGCCGCCGGATGCGTTCGAGGCCGGCCTGGCCCCGCTGTGGCGGCGTGCCCAGGCCGGTGACGAATCCGCCTACCGGGAGGCCTTGCAGAAGATGGCCACCCGCCTGCGGGCCTACCTGCGACGCCGGCTGACCGACCGACCTGAGGATGTGGAGGACCTGGTGCAGGAGACCCTGATCGCCTTGCACGTGCAGCGCGGCACGCACGACCCGGCCTTGCCTGTGAGCCACTGGATGCACGCCATCGCGCGCTACAAGCTGGTGGACCACTGGCGTCGCTACGGCCGGCGTGAGGCCTTGCACGATGCGGTGGACGACTTCGACGACTGGCCTGCCGAGGACGCACCCCAAGAAGCCGCGTCGGCACGGCGGGACCTGGGCACGCTGCTGGCGCGGCTGCCGCCCGCGCAGCGGCGCGCGATTGAACTCACCAAGCTCGAGGGTCTGTCCGTGGCCGAGGCCGCGCTGGAGACGGGCGACTCCGCCTCGGCGATCAAGGTCCAGGTCTACCGGGGGCTCAAGCGCCTGGCGGCGTGGGTGCGGCCTGGTGCCAGCGAGCCCCGTACCGGAGATTGACGCATGCACACCGACCAACTGATCGGCACCCTGGCCCGCCATGCCGGGCCCGCCCTGCGCACCACGGGCTGGCGCGCCATCGGCCTGCAGCTGGCAGGGGCCACGGCGCTGGCCCTGGCGGGCGGGGTGGCCGTGCTGGGCGCCGTGCCGGCGAGCGACTTCGCCACGCCGGCACCCTGGATGAAGCTGGCTTACACCGGGCTGCTGGCCTGGGCGCTGGGCCTGGCGGCCTTGCACGCCGGGCTGCCGGCACGGCCCTGGCGCGGGCCCTTGCGGGCCGCGGGCATCGTGTTCCTACTGATGGCGGCCATCGGCTTCATGGTCTGGAGCCAAGCGCCCGCTGCCCAGCAGGCCGCCACGGTGCTGGGCCGTGACGGCAGCTGGGTGACCTGCGCGCCGAAGGTGATGCTGCTGGCCCTGCCCGTCTTCGCGGCGGCGGTGGCAGCCTTGCGCCGACTGGCACCCACCCGGCTGCGCGCCACCGGCGCTCTGGCAGGCGCAGCAGCCGGCGCCTGCGGCGCCTTTGCCTACGCGTTCTGCTGCCCGGAATCTTCCGCCGCCTACGTCGTCGTCTGGTACACAGCAGGCATCGCCGCCTGCGCGGCAGCAGGCGCCGCCCTCGGGCCCCGGCTTTTGCGCTGGTGAAGCCCGCGCAGGCTGGGGCCTCAGGCCGCCGGCGTGGACGTTTCCCCGCAAAGACTTGTGGCCCCCTCTTCAATTTGATCGCTTCGATGTAACCGCAACGTGCTCTGCGGCGAATACCTGGGCAGTGGCGTCCGGCCTACCCCTTCAGGGCAGGCCCGGCGCCCGAGCACCAACAGTTCTTCTACTCCCCAACCAAAAGGCCCTCTCATGTTCACAACCGCCCGTCCCTTCCTGCGCACCGCCCTGGCCCTGGTGCTGAGCGCGGCCGCCGCACTGGCCCAGGCCCTCGAGGTCAAGCCCTACACCGCCCAGGCGCTGGCCGAAGCGCAGTCCGCGGGCAAGCCGGTGGCCGTGCACTTCCACGCCGACTGGTGCGGCACGTGCAAGCAGCAGGAAAAGGCCATCGCGCAACTGAAGGGCGAGAGCGGCCTGGACGTGACGCTGCTGATCGCCGATTACGACAAGGAAAAGGACCTGCGCAAGGCGCTGAAGGTACGCAGCCAATCCACCATGGTGGTCTTCCGCGGCAAGGACGAGAAGGCCCGCCTGGGCGGCGATACGGAAGCCGCCAAGTTCCGCGCCGCCCTGAAGGCCGCGCTGTAAGGCGGGCAAGGCGATGGCCGTCACCCTTCCCGAAGTCGGCCTGAGTCTGGCCGCCGGCAGCCTCACCACGCTCAGCCCCTGCGTCTTCCCTCTGCTGCCGCTGGTGCTGGGCGGTGCGCTGCAGAACCACCGCCTGGCTCCCGTGGCCCTCGGCCTGGGCATGGCGCTGTCGTTTGCCGGCATCGGCGTGGTCGTGGGCACCGTGGGCCAGGCCGTGGGGCTGGACACCGATGTGGTGCGCGTGGGCGGCGGCTGGCTGCTGATCGTCTTCGCCCTGGTGATGCTGGTGCCGGCCTGGAACGAGCGCTTCACTCAGTGGATGTCGCCGCTGGCCAGTGGGGCGCAGGCCGCATCATCGCGCTTTTCCGGTGGTTCTCTGGGCAGTGCGCTGATGCTGGGCGGCGTCCTGGGCCTGGTGTGGAGCCCCTGCTCGGGCCCGTTGCTGGCCTCGGCGCTCACGCTGGTGGCCAGCGAGGGCGGCGCCTCACGGGGCGGCGTGATCCTGGGCCTGTTCGGCCTGGGGGCAGCGGTGCCGCTGGTGGCGGTGGCCTATGCCTCGCGCGCCGGCTTCACCCGCGCACGCGGCTGGGTGATGGCGCGCATCGCCGGCATCAAGAACACCTTTGCCGTGCTGCTGGGCGGCATGGGCGTGGCCATCCTGACCGGAGCGGACAAGTGGCTGGAGGCGCGCGTGAACAACTGGCTGCCCGAAAGCTGGCTGAAGTTGACCGTGCTGTTCTGAACCTCCGACGGTGCCCCGACCTGCCCCGGCCGGCCTGAGTCTGCTCAACAGACAGCGAACCGCAGTCGAACGCCGCCCCCGCCCTTCAACGCGTGATGGCCACCAGCACGCTGCAGGGCGCCTGCTCGATCAAGGCCTTGGAGACCGAGCCGCGCCACCAGCGCTCGGCCCAGCTGTCCAGGTGCTTGTGGCCCACCACGATGAGATCGGCGCCCATGCGGCTGGCACACAGCGCGATCTCTTCCACCGAGTCGCCCTGCACGAGTTCGCCCTCGGCATTGAGGCCGGCCTCGCGCAAGCGCTCCAGGCCTTGGTCAAGCACGGCCTGGTGGCGGTCGCGCTGGGCCACATCAGCCTCCTGCGTGTAGACCCAACCCTCGGCCGCCACGGAGGTGACAGGTCGCGGCATCACGGCAATCAGCCGCAGCTCCGCATGGCTCCACTGCACGATCTCGCGGCAATCCAGCAGCGCTTTCTGCCCGGCCTCAGAGCCGTCATAGGCCAGCAACACCTTGGTGTACATCACGCACCTCCCTGCGCGGCATGGGCCGCCTGTGTTGTGAAGCATGAGACACCCCGCAGGAAACAGCAAGGTCGGGGAAGCCCGGAGCGGGAAGACCCGCAGAGTCCCCCACAGACACCGTTGTCACAGCCTGCATGACCCCTTGGCGCAAGCCACTGGGGCGGTACATGGCCAGGCCCTTGAGCACGCTTCGCCACGCCTGGAGGTACAAGGCCTCGAAGCGGTCATATGGGATGTCGGGCGCCAGGTTGACGGTCTTGCTGATGGCCGCGTCGACATAGGGCTGCACAGCCTGCATCATCGCCAAGTGGGCCTGAGGCTGCACCTCGGTGGCGGTGACGAAGGCCGGCGCCAGGTGTGGGAGCCGGTGCGGCGGCGGGTGTGACGACAGGTGCGATAGAGGGCCGCCCAGCGCCCGGTAGACCCGCCAGGCGTGATTCTCGACAGCGCACACCCGGACCCGGCCATCGCGCTGGAGGACGCGGCGGGTGCCGGTCCAGACGAAGGCGGGTTCGATGCCGCTGGAGCAGTTGTCGGCAAACGCCAGGCTCACGGTGCCGGCCGGCGCGACCGACAACAGGTGGCTGTGGCGGATGCCGTGGCGGCGGATCCGGGCTTGCAGGGCCGCCGGCAGCCGGCTCGCAAAGGTGCCCTCGGCCAGGTAGGTGTCCACGTCCAGGAGCGGGAAGGCCCCGCGCTCGCGCGCCAGGTCCACCGAGGCGGCGTAGGTGGCGTCGCGCAGGCACCGGGCGATGCGCTGCGCCATCGCCCGGCCTGCTGCGCTGTCATAGCGCAGGCCCAACATCACCAGCACATCGCCCAGGCCGGTGAAACCCACGCCGATGCGGCGCTTGAGCCGCGCCTGCTGCGCCTGCTGGGGCAAGGGCCAGCGTGTGAGCTCCAGCACGTTGTCCAGCAGGCGCACCTGCAGACGCGCGTGGCGGATCAGCGCGGCCCAGTCCAGTTGCGCCGCACCGCCCTGACCGAAAGGGCGCCGCACAAATCGCGTCAGGATCAACGGACCCAGGGCACAGCCACCGTAGGCTGGCAGCGGTTGCTCGCCGCAGGGGTTGGTGGCGTCCAGGGTCTCCTGGGCGCGCAGGTTGTTGTCCTGGCGGATGCGGTCGATGAACAGCACCCCAGGCTCGGCCACGTCGAAGGCCGCGCGCAGCAGCGTGTCCCACAGCGTCCGCGCCGGCAGTCGGGCGTAGACCCAAAAGCCGTCGGCACGCTGGAAGGTGCCCTGAGTGGTGCCCGGTCCGGCCGGCTCGGCAGGGTGAACCAGTTCCCAGTCGGCACCTTGCTGCAAGGCCTGGAAGAAGGTGTCCGGCACGGCCACCGAGACGTTGAAGTGGCTCCAGCGCCCCGGCGTCCGCTTGGCGGCGATGAAGTCCAGGACAT
>CAISJH010000578.1 GCA_903885585.1 uncultured beta proteobacterium | reverse complement strand
TTCCTCGACCAAGGCGAACAGGCTGCGCGAGGAGACATCCAGGCGGCTGAAGGTGCGGCGCAGCAGGCCAATGGTCTCGCGGACGAACCAATGGTCTTTGTTGGCCATCAGCACGGCGTCCAGCGCCAGCACGGCGGCGGCGTCGCCTTCGGTCTTGATCAGCCAGGTGCCGATGTCGAGCTCGTTGGTGCGCATGGACAGGATGGCGTCTTCCAGCTCACGCGCCATGGCCAGGGCATACCAGGCGGCGCCCGCGGCCTCGATGCCTGCCACGTCGGTGGGCTGAGCGCCCGTGGGCGCCTTGACGGTGAAGGTGGCGGTGCGCTTGGTGCGGTCAATTGCCACGACCACGTTCGGGTAGACCAGGCGGTCAGCCTCGATGGTGCACTGAATCGGGGTCAACTCGACGCCTTTGGCGTCAGCGGGGCGGTCGCTACCCGCGGCCAGGGCCAGGGCACGCTCCTGCACCTTCTGGGCAAAAACGGCGGGCTTGGCGATGTCGTCCACCAGGCGCCAATCCTTGGCCTTCTGGCCGCGCACGCCTTCCACGCTGGTACAGAACAGGTCGGCCAGGTCATGGCGCACCTTGCGCTTGTCGGTCACGCGGGTCAGGCCGCCCGTGCCCGGCAGCACGCCCAGCAGGGGCACCTCGGGCAGGCTCACGGCGCTGGAGCGGTCGTCCACCAGCATGATCTCGTCGCAGGCCAGGGCCACTTCGTAGCCGCCGCCGGCGCAGGCGCCGTTCACAGCCGCCAGGAACTTCAGCCCGCTGTACTTGGAGGAATCTTCCAGGCCGTTGCGGGTCTCGTTGGTGAACTTGCAGAAGTTCACCTTCCAGGCGTGGCTGGACACGCCCAGCATGAAGATGTTGGCGCCGGAGCAGAACACCTTGTCCTTGGCGCTGGTCAGCACCACGGTGCGGACTTCGGGATGCTCGAAGCGGATGCGGTTGATGGCGTCGTTGAGCTCGATGTCCACACCCAGGTCGTAGCTGTTGAGCTTGAGCTTGTAGCCGGGGCGCAGGCCGCCGTTCTCGTCAAAGTCAGCCTTCAGGGTGGCGACCGGGCCTTCGAAGTTCAGCTTCCAGTGCTTGTACTGCGAGGGGTGGGTCTGGTAGTCGACGCGAGGGTTCGTGCTCATGGTTGTCTCCGGTGTTGGTCAGGCGGTTGATGAAGCCGAATGCATGTCCTGCGATTCGCGATAACGCATCATATTGCCTGTTTGGTTTCAGAGTCAAGCACTATCGTGCATCTTTCGAGTTTCCCCTCAATCTGCCAGGGCCAGAGCCCCGCGGACGGTATGACGCAGGTTGCGGAAGGTCTCCTCCAGCGGCTGCGCACTCGTGTCGATAAGGAAATCAGCCTTGGAGTAGAACGCCGCCCGACCCGCCAGGATGCCCTTGAGGTCTTCCATCGCTTCCTTGCTGGCCGCCATGGGGCGCATGTCGCCCTGAGCGATCACACGCTTCATGTGATCTTCGGGCGCCGCCTGCAACCACACGGACGTGCAGTGGGTGAGCAGTTCGTTGAAGGTGGCCGGATCCGACACGAGGCCGCCAGGGGTGGCGATCACGGCCTCGGGGTAGATCTGTATGGTCTCTTCCAGCGCGCGGCGTTCGTAGCGGCGGTAGGCGTTCTGCCCATAAAGCGCCTGGATCTCTGAAGCACGACAGCCGGCGAACTTCTCGATCTCGCCGCTCAACTCCACGAATGGAAAGCCCAGGTCTTCGGCAAGCATGCGACCGAGCGTGGACTTGCCCGCACCGCGCAGACCCACCAAGGCAATGCGCGGGCTGCGCACTCCAGCGGGTTGGCCCGCACCGTGCAGCAACTCACCCACCGCCACGCGCACGCGGCGCAGCGTGGCCTCATCACGCCCCCCCAGCATCTCGCGCAGCATCAGCCACTCCGGCGTGGAGGTGGTGATGTCCCCGGTCAGCTCAGCCAGTGAGCACTGCAGGGCCTGCGCCACCTGAAGCAGCACCAGGATGGAGGCATTGCCCACCCCGTACTCCAGGTTGGCCAGATGCCGCTCGGACACCTCGGCCGCCAGCGCGGTCGCCTTGCGCGTCATACCGCGTCGGGCCCGCAGTTGGCGCACGCGATCTCCCAGCGCCATCAGGAACGGGTTCTTGCCAAGCTCTTCCCCCACAGCGCCTGCGGGCTGCGCCGACTCTTCGGCCTCGGGTCCCTTGCCATGCTGATCGGCGGGTAAAGCGGACTCTGGTGTTTTCCCTAGCACAGGCAATATAGTGCTTGACATGCTGTTTCGGCGGCTCTAAAGTTCACATAAGCACAATACTGCA
>CAISJH010000577.1 GCA_903885585.1 uncultured beta proteobacterium | reverse complement strand
TCGCGGTGATGCTCTTCGGCACCGGCCTGGCCTTCTACCTGGGCAAGCCCTTGATTCAGCCGCAGGCGCCGCAGATTCCGTCGATGCCGTTAGGCAGCTGGAGCGACTCCGGCGCCGTGACGGCCGCCTTGCAGATCAATGTGATGTTCCCCCTGGGCATTGCCATCGCCTTGGGCCTGACCTGGGCGCTGGCGAACACGCGCTGGGGTCTGTGGGTGCGCATGGTGGGCGACTCCGCCGATGCGGCGCGGGCGCTGGGCACGTCGGTGAACCGCGTGCGCATCGCGGCCACCACCGCGGGCGGCTTCATCGCCGGGCTGGGTGGGGCCTGCCTGTCGCTGTACTACCCCGGCAGTTGGAACGAAGGCCTGTCCAGCGGCCAGGGGCTGATTGCCGTGGCGCTGGTCATCTTCGCGCGCTGGCACCCGCTGCGCTGCCTGGGCGCAGCCCTGCTGTTCGGCGGTGCTGGCGCGCTGGGCCCGGCCCTGCAGTCGGTGGGGGTGAGCGGCGGCTACTACCTCTTCAACGCGGCGCCCTACGTGTTGACCCTGGCCATCCTGGTGTGGACCTGTTCTCCGCGGCGCAGTCTTCAAGGCGCCCCGATGGAGTTGACGGTCAGCCGCTGAGGCGACACCGCGCACACAAATCCTCATCCAACCCACAGTCTCAAGGAATTCGAACCATGAACGGACTCGGCGGACTCAACAAATCCCCCCACGGCGTGGTGGTGGGCTTGGTGCAACTGCAGCTGCCGGTGGTGGAGACACCGGCGGAGTTGAAGGCGCAGGCCGAGCGCATCGTGTGGATGGTGGGCAAGGCCCGGCGCAACCTGGGCACCATGGACCTGGTGGTGTTCCCCGAGTACGCGCTGCACGGTCTTTCCATGAGCACGGCGCCGGAGCTCATGTGCACGCTGGACGGTCCGGAGGTGGCGATGTTCCGCCAGGCCTGCATCGAGCACCGGATCTGGGGCTGCTTCTCCATCATGGAGTTCAACCCTCTCGGCAACCCCTACAACACCGGGATCATCATCGACGACCAGGGTGAGCTGCGCCTGTACTACCGCAAGCTGCACCCGTGGGTGCCGGTGGAGGCCTGGGAGCCGGGCAACATGGGCGTGCCGGTGTGCGATGGGCCCAATGGCAGCAAGATCGCGCTCATCATCTGCCACGACGGCATGTTCCCCGAGATGGCGCGCGAGGCCGCCTACAAGGGTGCGGAGATCATCCTTCGCACGGCCGGCTACACCGCACCCATCCGCCACGCCTGGAAGATCACCAACCAGGCCAACGCCTTCCAGAACCTGGCGCAGACCGCCAGCGTGTGCCTGTGCGGCAGCGACGGCAGCTTCGACTCCATGGGCGAGGGCATGTTCTGCGACTTCGACGGCACGGTGATGGTGCAGGGCGGCAACCGCCCCGACGAGATCATCACCGCCGAGCTGCGGCCCGACCTGGTGCGCGAGGCGCGCGCGCTGTGGGGCGTGGAGAACAACCCCTACCAGCTCTACCACCGCGGCTACGTGGCGGTGAAGGGCGGCGCGCAGGACTGCCCCTACACCTTCATGCAGGACATGGTGGCGGGCCGCTACCGCCTGCCCTGGGACGCCAGCATCCAGGTGCGCGACGGCACGCCCTGCGGCTTTGCCACGCCCACGCGCAGCTACCAGGGTGCCGAGCCCAACCTGCTGGACAAGGCTTGACCATGACGACCGTTGCCAGCACCCCCTACCGGTGGCCCTTTGATGGCGACCTGCGCCCGGACAACACCGCGCTCGTCGTCATCGACATGCAGACCGACTTCTGCGGCATTGGCGGCTACGTGGACAAGATGGGCTACGACCTGTCGCTCACCCGCGCGCCCATCGAGCCGATCCGCCGCCTGCTGGCCGCCATGCGGGCAGGCGGCTTTCACATCATCCACACCCGCGAAGGGCACCGGCCGGACCTGTCGGATCTGCCGGCCAACAAGCGCTGGCGCTCGCAGCAGATCGGCGCGGGCATCGGCGACCCGGGGCCCTGCGGCCGCATCCTGGTGCGGGGCGAGCCGGGCTGGGAGATCATTCCCGAACTGGCCCCGCTGGCGGGCGAAACCGTGATCGACAAGCCGGGCAAAGGCAGCTTCTGTGCAACGGACCTGGAGCTGATCCTCCACACGCGCGGCATCCGCAACCTGGTGCTGACCGGCATCACCACCGATGTGTGCGTGCACACCACCATGCGCGAGGCCAATGACCGCGGCTTCGAGTGCCTGGTGCTGGAGGACTGCACCGGCGCCACCGACCTGGGCAACCACCAGGCGGCGCTGAAGATGGTGACCATGCAGGGCGGCGTGTTCGGCGCCGTGGCTTCCTCACAAGCCGTGATCGAGGCGTTGGCCGCAAGCGCGGTGAGCGCAGCAAGTGCAACCTGAGCCGACATGAGCTCCGCCATGAGCCCGCCCGGGAACCCCGTCAACAGCCGTGCCACCCCGGGCGGCCTGGGCTTAGAGACCTTTCGGCTCAGCAAGCGCTTCGGTGCCTTCACCGCGCTGGACGCGGTGTCGCTGACCGTGCGTGCGGGCACCGTGCACGCCCTCCTGGGCGAAAACGGGGCCGGCAAGAGCACGCTGGTGAAGTGCCTGGCGGGCTACCACCGTGCGGACGATGGCGCGCTGATGGTGGACGGGCGCGAGCAGGACATCCGCAGCCCGGCCGACGCGCGAGCGCTGGGCATCGGCATGGTCTACCAGCATTTCACCGTGGTGCCGGGCATGACGGTGGCGGAGAACCTGCTGCTGGCCCGCGGCCGTCTGCCGGCCATCGTCCCTTGGAAGCGGGTACGCGCCGAACTGCAGGCCTTCATGGCCACCGCACCGTTCCAGCTGGACCTGGACGCCACGCCGCAACAGCTGTCGGCCGGCGAGAAGCAGAAGCTCGAGATCCTGAAGCAGCTCTTCCTGCGCCCGCGCCTGCTGGTGCTGGACGAACCGACCTCCGTGCTCACGCCGCAGGAGGCCGACGAGGTGCTGGGCGCGCTGCGCCAACGCGCGCACACCGGCGCCTGCACGGTGGTGCTGATCACGCACAAGTTCCGCGAAGTCACAGACTTTGCCGACGACGTGAGCGTGCTGCGGCGGGGCCGGCTCATCGGCAGCCTCGCGGCCGCTAGCGTGGCCACGGCCGTGCTGGCCGACATGATGGTGTCGGACGGCACCCTGCATACAGACAGCGCAGTCAGCCCTTACAGCAGCGAGCAGACCGCCCATCGGCTCGTGGGTCTGAGCCAAGCTACGCGTAACCGCGAGCCTGGCTTCGCATCGGATGATCACAGCGCTGTCGACAAGGGCATCGGCGAGACAGCACCGGCGGGCGTTGAGCATCAGGCCCTTCGCCTGGCCGTGCGCGGCCTGCGCGTGGCGGGAGACCGGGGCGACATGGCGGTGGACGGGCTGGACCTGGACGTGCGCGCGGGCGAGATCGTCGGTGTGGCGGGGGTGTCGGGCAACGGCCAGCGCGAGATGATGCAGGCGCTGGTGGGCCAGCGCGAGCGTCTGGCCGGGCAGGTGCAGGTGGACGGCCGGCCCTTCGCCGCCACCCGCGCGCAGAACCGCGCCCTGCGGGTGCGCAGCCTACCCGAGGAGCCCCTGCAGAACGCCTGCGTACCCGGCATGAGCGTGGCCGAGAACATGGCGCTGCGCCGCTTCGACGAGCCCCCGTTTGCACAGGCCGGCTGGCGCCGCAAGGGCGCCGTGCGCCAGCGCGCACGCGAACTGGTCCAGGCCTTCCGCGTGCGCACGCGCAGCGAGCAGTCGCCGATCAGCGCCTTGTCCGGCGGCAATGTGCAGCGCGCCGTGCTGGCGCGCGAACTGTCGGACGACGCGAGCCTGCTGCTGGTCAGCAACCCGAGCTTCGGCCTGGACTTCACGGCCGTGGCTGAGGTGCACCAGCGGCTGCGCGAGGCCCGGGCCCGCGGCGCGGCGGTGCTCATGGTGGGCGAGGACCTGGACGAACTGCTGCAACTGGCCGACCGCATCGTGGTGATGAGCCACGGCCGCATCGTGCACACCTGCCGTGCGCAGGACGGTGACCGGCTGGAGATCGGCCGCTTCATGGGGGGCGGCGTCGCGGGCACTGGAGCCGACACCGGCAC
>CAISJH010000576.1 GCA_903885585.1 uncultured beta proteobacterium | reverse complement strand
CGGTGCGAAGGATGGTGAACTCAGAGGCCTGTGCCATGCGGGACAGCGCGTAGATGGTGCCGATCAACACGGCGATCGCGGTCAGCTCGTACAGGTTGCCTGGCAACTGCAGTGCGGCGGACAGAGCCGCATAGCGCACCGACCCGGGGGTTTTGGCCTGCCTGGACAGTTCATCTACAAAGTCAATGAAGAAGAACAGGCACAAGAAGGCCACGGCCACGAACAGCACCGAACCGCCGATGTCGCGGTAGAGCAGGCGCCTGACGGTCTTCACGAGGCCCTCTCCAGCACTTCAGGGCTGTGCCGCCGGCGCTTGGCGTCGCATACCGCGGCCCACGCGCGCCCAGGACCAGCCCGACGCGTGGTCCCGCCACCAAACCAGCACGCAGGCAACAGCCAACGCGCTGCCATGCAGCCACACCAGAGAGGCCTCCAGGCCCAGGCGTCTGCTGGACACCCAAGACTGCGTCAGGTTGATGAGATTGAAGTAGAAGACGAAAGCCAGCAGGGCGAAGACGAGGTTCCAGTTGCTTGCCCGGCGGGGGTTGACGTGGGCCAGCCCGACGCCCAGCAACAACAGGTTGACCGCTCCAAGGATCATGCCGAATCGCCAGGCCAACTCACCGTCGCCGGCAGCGTCGCGCTGGCGCAGGAGTTCCCAGGTCGAGCGTGCCTTCGGGGGCAGCAAGGTGTCTGGCGCAACCCGGCTGTCGTCAATGAGGACACGGTAGCTCTCGAAACGCGCCACGGCCCGCTCTCCCGTGGCCTCGTTGGCCTCGTTGCGCTGACCACGGTCCAGCACCACGAACCGGTCACCGCCTTCATGAACCACCGTGCCTGACAAGGCGGTGGTGATGCTCTCGCCGCCACGCGACTGGGCCAGGATGAACACGTTGCGTGCCTGCCGAGACTCGGCGCTCTCGCGGTCGATGAAGAACACGCGCTGTCCGTCGGACGAGGTCTGGAACAGCCCCGGTGCCACCCGTGCGACGTCTGAGCGGCGTTCGAAACGCTCGCGTACCTCCAATGTCTGGCGATTGACCCAGGGCCAGGCCAGGGTCATCAGCAGGGCCACGATCACCAAGGCGGGCAGGGCGCTGCCAACCACCGGCCTCGTCGCACGGGCCAACGATATGCCGCTGGAAAACCACACGACCATCTCGCTGTCGCGGTACATCCTTCCCAGCGTCAACACGACTGCAATGAAGAGTGACAGGCTGATCATGGTCGGCAGATGCGCCATGGCGGCAAAGCCCAGCAGCAGCACCACGTCCTGGGCCGATGCGGCTCCCTTCGCGGCTTGGCCCAGGGTGCGGATCAGCATCATGGTCAGCACGATGGTCAGCACCACCACCAGCGTCGCGGCAAAGCTGCGGCCGAGCTCTCTGCGCAGTGCTGCTTGGAATAACATCTTCAATCTTTCATTCCCCGACTCATTATGGACTTCCGCACCCTCGCGTTACCTGTGTCTGCCTGGTCCAAGGCCGATGGCGATGCCTTGCTCATCGTGCTGTCAGCCGACGCCGACCCGGCCCTTCTCGACAAGCCTTTGAACGCTTTGTGGAAAGACCTGTGCTCCACCGGCGACGTGGAGTTGAAGGCTGGCAAGACCGTGCTCGCGCAACGTCCGGCCAAGGTGGCGGCACAGCGCGTGGTGTTCAGCGTGGCGGCCTCGGCGGCCCCCAAGGCCATGGCCAAGGCGCTGGCGGCAGGCCTCGCCCTGATCAAGACCGGTGGCGCCCGGTCATTGAACGTGGGCCTGCTCGTGCCGGGCGGCCCCACCCCAGCCCACGCCGAAGCGCTGGCCGTGACGGTGCTCGACACGGTCTACACCTACCGACACACCAAGCCCAGCGCCGCTGCTGCTCCGGCCCTCGGTGCGGTCTGCCTGCTGTCTCAAGCCTCTGCTCCAGAGGCGGTGGCCACCCTTCAGGCCGGCCTGGCGCGCGGCGCGGCCATTGGCGAGGGCGTGACACTGGCGCGCGAGTGCGCCAATCGGCCCGGCAACCATTGCACGCCTTCCTTCCTGGCCGATGAAGCGCGCAGGTTGGGCAAGAGTTTCGGCCTGAAGGTGCAGGTTCTGGAACGCAAGGACGTTGAAAAACTCGGCATGGGAGCGTTCCTGGCCGTTGCGCAGGGGTCGTCCGAACCCTTGAAGTTCATCGTGGCCGAGTGGCGCGGCGCGGGCAAGAAGGACGCCCCCATCGTGCTGGTGGGCAAGGGCATCACCTTCGATACCGGGGGTATCTCGCTCAAGCCAGCCCCCGAGATGGACGAGATGAAGTTCGACATGGGCGGCGCAGCCAGCGTGCTGGGCACGCTCAGGGCATTGGCTCAGTTGAAGGCCCGCGTGAATGTGGTCGGCCTGATCGTGGCCACTGAGAACATGCCGGGTGGGCGTGCGGTCAAGCCCGGCGATGTGGTCACCAGCATGTCAGGACAGACCATCGAGATCCTTAACACCGACGCGGAGGGCCGCCTCATCCTGTGCGACGCCTTGACCTATGCGGAGCGCTTCAAGCCCGCAGCGGTGGTCGACATCGCCACCTTGACCGGGGCCTGCGTCATCGCTCTGGGCCACCAGCGCAGCGGCCTGTTCACACCCGATGACGCCCTGGCCGACGAGTTGCAGAAGGCCGGTGATGCCGGGCTGGACCCGTGCTGGCGCATGCCGGTGGACGAGGAGTACGACGAGGCCTTGAAGAGCAACTTTGCAGACATGGCCAACGTGGGGCCGCGCGCGGGAGGATCCATCACCGCGGCGATGTTCCTCAAGCGCTTTGCGGGCAAGTACCGCTGGCCCACCTGGACATCGCAGGCACCGCCTGGAAGTCTGGTGCCGCCAAGGGCGGGACGGGCCGGCCCGTGCCTCTGCTGACGCACTTTGTGCTCGGCCGTGCGGGCTGACGCCTGCAGCAGGGCCTGAGACAGCGGCGCGCGGGCATGGTGGATGTCAGCTTCCATACCGGGGTGGAGGACCGCACCACCTACGCGTGCCGCCTGCTGCGCAAGGCCGCCCGCCAGGGTGCGAGGGTGCTCGTGCGTGGAGCCCCCGCGGAGATGGATCTGCTGGACAAGGCCTTGTGGACTTTCGAGGCCCAGGAATTCGTGCCCCACCATCGCCTGCGTCCAGGGCGTGAGGTTGCGCCACAGCTGGAGCGAACCCCCGTCTGGTTGATGGACGAGGGTGAAGTCTGGCCGGAAGCCTTGGTGCCTGCCCAGGTGCTGCTGCAGATGGCCGCAGAGGCGGCGCAAGATGCCGAGAAGTGGACCCGCTTGATCGAGTTGGTGGGAGACGACCCTGAAGAACGACGCCAGGCTCGACAGCGCTGGCGCGCTTACGAAGCGCAAGGCTTGCAGGTCCAGGCGGTGAACGTGGGGGCAAGGTCACATGAGTGAATTGCCTGCGGCGCTGAAGGCGCGGGTGCCCACCCTGACAGAGGTGCTGGAGTCGCCGGAGATGCCCGATCTGGGGGACGAGCCGCTCTGGCCCTTGCCGGCAGATACTGCCCCGCGGGCGGAACCGCCCCCGTTCCTGCGCGCCCCGGTGGCCTCAGTGGCCGGGGCCCAAGCTGAAGCATGGGCTCCAGGTGGCCAGGAGAAGCACGTCCTGGCGGAGTCCGTCATCGCCAGCCTGGCTCCCCAGGTTGAAGCGCTAGTGACCAGCAGGTTGCGCGATGTCCTCGCGCCCACGATCCAGGAGGCCGTGGAAGAAGCCATCGAGCAGTTGCGCCAGCCGCTGATCGACGCCTTGCAGGTGCAGCTGCGAGAGCAGCTGGAACTGGCCCTGGCCAGACTTGCGCCGCAGGATGCGGCCGCTGCCCGTGGAGAGGTGGTCACGGCGTCTACGCAGCCGGCAACATCAGCAGACACCCCGCACAACTCAGCGGGCTTGCGGTTTTCCTGACATGAAATCGTCACTTTTTCGGGTATCGTCGCGCCCGCTGAGCGACAAATCTCAGTCGTCCAACTTCATCAGGAGTTCTTCCATGCAAATCAAGTACACCCTCCTCGGTGGCGCAGCGGCCATGCTGCTGGCCGGTTCTGCCCTGGCGCAGGATCTCGTTGTCAAGATCGGCCACGTGGCCCCCACCAGCGGCGGCATCGCCCACTTGGGCAAGGACAACGAGATGGGCGCCCGCATGGCCATCGATGAGCTCAACGCCAAGGGCGTGACCATCGGCGGCAAGAAGGCCAAGTTCGAACTGCTGGCTGAAGACGACGCGGCAGACCCCAAGCAGGGTACCGCCGCGGCCCAGAAGCTGGTGGACGCCAAGGTCAACGGCGTGATCGGCCACCTGAACTCCGGTACCTCGATCCCGGCTTCCAAGATCTACAGCGATGCCGGCATCCCGCAGATTTCCCCCTCTGCGACCAACCCCAAGTTCACGCGCAACGGTTACAAGACCACGTTCCGCGTGGTGGCCGATGACGTCCATCTGGGTGGCACGCTGGGCAAGTACGCGGTCAAGGATCTCAAGGGCAAGAGCATTGCCGTGATCGACGATCGCACCGCCTACGGTCAAGGCGTGGCCGACGAGTTCGAGAAGGGCGTCAAGGGCGCCGGCGGCAAGATCGTTGGCCGCGAGTTCACCAACGACAAGGCCACTGACTTCACTGCCATCTTGACCAGCCTGAAGGCCAAGAAGCCCGATGTGGTGTTCTTCGGCGGCATGGACGCTGTGGCCGGCCCGATGCTGCGCCAGATGAAGCAGTTGGGCATCGAGGCCAAGTTCGTGGGCGGCGACGGCATCTGCTCCGGTGAGTTGCCCAAGCTGGCCGCCGGCACCATGGCCGATGGCCAGGTGGTGTGCGCTGAGGCGGGTGGTGTGGAAGGTGCAGCCAAGAAGTCCATGGACGACTTCTACGCGGCGTTCAAGAAGAAGAACAACGTGGACGTGCAGGTTTATGCGCCGTACGTCTATGACGCCGTCAATGTGATGGTAGCGGCCATGGTCAAGGCGGGCTCGGCTGAGCCGGCCAAGTACTTGCCGGTGTTGGCCAAGACCGAGGGCTACAAGGGCGTGACCGGCACGATCGGTTTTGACAGCAAGGGCGACGTCAAGAACGGCGCCCTGACGCTGTATACCTACAAGGGTGGCAAGCGCGATCAGATCGCCGTGGTGCGCTGATCCTGCGATCACAGCCTGACGATCCTGCCCTTAGGCAGGGACCGATGGCTCATAAAAAGGGCGCCCGATGGGCGCCCTTTTTCCATCTGGTGGGCACACTGCAAGTGCAGGCCGTCGAGCATTTCCTGGTGCCGAGGTCGCTCTTCACACACCGTCAACCGGATTTCCACAGGCTTGTGCACAGGCCTCTGGTGAGGGCGCCCGTATCATCGATCGATGTCCACACCCTACGAGTTCCGGCCTTCCATCCAGGCAGCTGCGCGCGACGAAGAGGTCGCCAGATTGCGGGTGCCGCCGCATTCCACCGAGGCCGAGCAGAGCGTGCTGGGCGGCTTGTTGCTGGACAACCTGGCCTGGGACAAGTGCTCTGATCTGCTGAGTGACGGCGACTTCTACCGTCACGAACATCGGAACATCTACGCCGCCATAGGCGGCCTCATCGCCTCCAGCAAGCCCGCAGACGTCATCACCGTGTTCGAGGCGCTACAGAGCCTGGGCAAGGCAGAAGACAGCGGCGGGCTGGCTTATCTCAACGCGCTGGCACAGAGCGTGCCCAGTGCTTCCAACGTGCGGCGTTACGCCGAGATCGTGCGCGAGCGCTCCGTGCTCAGAAAGCTCATCTCCGCCAGTGACGAGATCGCCACCACGGCCTTCAATCCGCAAGGCCAGCCGGTGTCGCAAATCCTGGATGAAGCCGAGTCGCGCATCTTCCGCATTGGCGAGGAGGGCTCGCGTGGTGGGGCCGGCTTCCAGGCCATGGACAAGCTGGTGCAGGCCCTCATCGACCGTGTGCAGGAACTGGAAGCCAACGGCAGCGAGGACGTCACCGGCATCCGCACGGGCTTCTACGACCTGGACCGCATGACCGCCGGCCTGCAAAAGGGCGATCTCATTGTGCTGGCCGCGCGTCCTTCCATGGGCAAGACCGCCTTCGCGCTGAACATCGCCGAGCACGTGGCGGTGCAGGAGGGCCTGCCGGTGGCGGTGTTCTCCATGGAAATGGGCGCCTCCCAACTGGCGCTGCGCGTCGTGGGCTCGTTGGGACGCATCGACCAGCAGCACCTGCGCACGGGCAGGCTGCGCGACGACGAGTGGGAACGCCTGCCCGAGGCCGCCAGCAAGCTCAGTGAATCGCCGATGTTCATTGACGAGACGCCCGGCCTGAACCCGGCTGAACTGCGGGCGCGCGCGCGGCGGCTCGCAAGGCAGTACGGCGG
>CAISJH010000575.1 GCA_903885585.1 uncultured beta proteobacterium | reverse complement strand
GACGGTCTACTCCTGGCGCTACCGCACCAACGCCCAGTTCGTGCAGCAAGGCGCCAACACGCTGGACCTGCGCGGCGAGGAGTCCTGGTCTGCCTTCACCCCGACGGTCAACCTGCTCTACCGCCTGGACAAGGACACCAACGTGTTCGCGCGCAGGGCACGCGGCTTCAAGAGTGGTGGCTTCCCGGCTGAGGCCCCCGTCACGCCCGCAGGCTGCGCAGGGGCTGCCTGCAACAGCTCGCCCGCCAAGCCCTTTGGTCCGGAGAAGTCCACCTCCTATGAACTGGGCATGAAGGGCTCAGCCTTGCGCGGCAAGCTGCAGTACAGCGCCAACATCTTCCGCATGGATGTGAAGGACTTCCAACTGTCGCTGCTGCCCGCCGGCTCCATTTCGCCCACCATCCTGAATGCGGGCAAGATGCAGACCCAGGGTCTGGAAGTGGACGCTTCCTGGAATATGAGCGCCGACCTGCGCTACACGCTGGCCTATGGCTACCTGGACGCCAAGTTCAAGGAGTACAAGGCACTTTCGGCCACCAACCAGCCGGTTGATGCTGCCAGCAACACGGTGGTGTCCGGTGCACCGCGCCACACCTTCAGCTTCACGACCAACGCCCGCCTCGCCAATATCGGCGGCATGCCGTTGCGCGGCATCGCCGACATCCGCTACGTGGCCGAGCGCTACACCTACCCGGGCGTGATCGATGCCAAGGCGGCCAATGCCACGGTAGGCAACTCGGCGGCCGAGTCGCTGATGCCTGCCATGACCATGGTGGACCTGCGCATGCAACTGGGCAGCATCAAGATTGGCGGCCCAGGCGAGGGCGAGCTGTCCTTGTTCGTGAAGAATGCGCTGAACCAGCGCAAGACCGTCGCGCACATGGACATCTCCGGCTTCTACCAGGTCGGCTTCTGGAGCGATCCGCGCACCTACGGCGCGAACTTCACCTACCGTTGGTAATCCCTCGCGAGTGAGGTGTTCTCGGGGCCCCTGGTGGGCCCCGATTCATTTCACGGCGGCTGCGGAACGGGTGCAGTCGGTGGTGAATAGTCCCGCCGGACGAGGGCAGGGGCCTGGCCGGCTGGCAACATCGCTGCATCGTCATTGGAAGGGTCGCCATGGGTCTGCAAGGCAAGGCGGCGTTGGTGGGCGCGGCGCAGTACAAGCCGCAGAAGTACGCCACCGCGCCCAGGATGTTTCACCTCGAGCAGGTGGCCGATCTGGGCCTGCAGGCGCTGGACGATGCCGGCCTTTCGCTCAAGGACGTGGACGGGCTGATCACCATCGGCCCGCAGTTCCACGAAGCGGGCATGTTCGTGCCGGCGATGGCCGCGGAGTACCTGGGCATTCCCATCGACTTTGCCGAGGTGGTGGATCTGGGTGGCGCCAGCTCGGTGGGCATGGTGTGGCGTGCGGCCGCGGCCATCGAGCTCGGGTTGTGCAACACGGTGCTGTGCGTGATCCCGTCGCGCATGGCGCCGGCAGCGCCGAATGACGACCACATTGCCGAAGTGATGCGGGCCTCGCGCTTTGGCGGCCACAGCACGCGCTTTGGAGCGCCCGAGGCCGAGATGGATCTGCCATACGGCCACATGGCGCAGAACACCGGCTACGCCATGATCGCGCATCGCTACGCGGCTACCCATGGCTGGGATGAGGCCGCGTTGGCGCGCATTGCGGTGCACCAGCGCTTCAACGCCTGCCACCACCCGGACGCCATGTTCCACGGCCAGCCCATCACGGTGGAGGACGTGCTCGCCTCCCGCATGGTGGCCGAGCCGCTGAAGATGCTGGAGATCGTGATGCCGGTCGCCGGTGGCGCGGCGGTGGTGGTCACGCGCGAAGACATCGCCCGCAGCACCCTTCACCGCCCCGTGAAGGTGGCGGGCTGCGGCGAGCACATCCACAGCAAGTCGCCCACCTACGCGCAGGACATGCTGGCCACACCCATCGGCCCGGCCTCGCGCAAGGCCTTCGCCATGGCTGGCGTGCGTCCGGCCGACGTGCACATGGCGCAGATCTACGACTGCTACACCATCACCGTGCTGCTGACCCTGGAGGACGCCGGCTTCTGCGCCAAGGGTCAGGGCCTGGACTTCGTGCGTCAGCACGACTTCACCTTCAATGGCGACTTCCCGATGAACACGCACGGCGGCCAGTTGAGCTTCGGCCAGACGGGCACGGCGGGCGGCATGACACAGGTGATCGAGGCGTTGCACCAGATCCAGGGCCGCGCCGGGGCGCGGCAACTGAAGCGGCACGACCTGGCCTATGTCTCCGGCACGGGCGGCGTGATGAGCGAGCAGGGCGCGTTGATCCTGCGAGGGGCCTGACATGACCACCTGGAACAAGCCCCTGCCGCGCCCCACACCGCTGTCCCAGCCCTTCTGGGACGGCCTCAAAGTACACGAACTGCGCATTCAGCGGTGCGAGCCTAGCGGCCACGCGGTGTTCTTCCCCCGCAGCCACTGTCCCCACTGCGGCAGCCGGCAACTGCGTTGGGAGGCGGCTTCAGGCCGCGCCACGCTCTACACCTTCACCGTGGCGCGCGTGCCCACGCTGCCCGAGTTCACCGACGAGATGCCGCAGCTGCTGGCTGTGGTGGCCCTGGACGAAGGCCTGCACCTGAACACCACGATCGTGGGCGTGGACCCGGTCGACCTGCGCGTGGGCCTGCGGCTGAGCGCGGTGTTCGATGAGCGGCCGGGGGCCGTGACGTTGTTGCGCTTCACGGCCGAGGACGGGCCCCATCCGCGCGTGATGAGGGCTGACGCCGAAGCGTTGGGGGAGAAGGCGGCTGAACCGGCTTCGGCGCAAGAGCCTTCCGCCCCACCCAAGCGCCAGATCGACTGCCGCGACCTGGATGCGCTGCGCACCCTCGTCTCCGACGAGTTCTCACCCTGGTCCAACGAGTTCACGGTGACCCAGGACCTCATCAACCAGTTCGCCGTGCTCACGGGTGACGACTATTGGATCCACACCGACCCCGAACGCGCCCGCGCGCAGAGCCCGTTTGGCACCACCATCGCCCATGGCGCACTCGTGCAGGTGCTGGTCAGCCGGCTGAAGCTGCCCTTGGACTGGGAGGTCACCGGCTTCAACAACATGGTGAACTACGGCTCCGACCGCCTGCGCTTTGCCACGCCCGTACCCTCGGGTTGTCGCATCCGCGCGCGGGCCCGTGTCAAGGCCGTGGAGCGTGTGAAGAGCGGCACCCAGCTGACGATGGAGATCGACACCCACGTGGTAGGCCAGGACCGGCCATCGGTCGTCAACGACATCGTGATCCTTTACATGTGATGGGGTTCAGCGGTACGGCCCTTCATTGCTCCAACCCGCGCCCCGACCTTTGGCGAGGTGAACATGACCCCCAGCGCTCCCTCTGAAACAGCAACCGGCCTGTCACCAGCGAGGGTGATAGGCGTGATGCTGGCCGCCAGCATCGCCTCCACCATTGGGGGCTTGCCCTTCAACTCGCTGCCCGTGATGCTGGGCAGCCTGGCCGAGGCCTTCAAGCTGGAACCTGCGGCCGTGGGTTTCATGGGTTCGGTGTGCTTTGCCGGGTACCTGGTGGGCACGCTGGGTGCCCCTTTGTGGATCGAGCGGCTGAACTGGCGCCTGCTCACGGTGATCAGCGCTCTGGGCACTGCTGGTTCGTTTGCCCTGAGCGCCCACATCACGGATCTGAAGGGTCAGTACATCGCCTGGGCCTTGATCGGATTCTTCGCTTCCACGATGACCTGCCTGGGCATGCGCATCCTGGCCGACCTGCCGGACAAGGTGCGTGCCTTTGGCGTGAGGCAAGGGGTGGAACTGTCGGTCACGGCGGCTGTGTTGTTTGCTCTGCCGCCGCTGGTCATTGCCCACTGGCAGTATCTCGGGGCCGCCTCCGCACTGGCTTTGGTGGTGCTGGTGCTCGGCGTGTCGGCTATTTGGGTGCCGGCGCGCTCGGTGCTGGCGGACGTGGGCGGGGCGTCGGTAGCCGCCGCCAATCCCAAGTTGCCGGTGGCAGCCTGGGTCGGCCTCCTCGTGTTCTTTGTCTACCTGGTGGGCAACATCGGCCTGTGGGCCTTTCTGGAGCGCATCGGCGCAGGGCTGAAGATGGAGCCCGCGCAGACCGGCCTGGTGTTTGCCGTGCTCAAGCTGCTGGGCGGCGTGGCGGCTTTCAGCGTGGGGGCCTTGGGCGAGCGATGGTCGCCCGTCAAGGCGCACGCCGGGGCATTGCTGCTGCTGGTGGCGGGGCTTGCCCTGCTGGCCACGGCCACGGGGTTTCCGGCCTTCGCCTTGGGGGCCTGGGTCTGGGAGTTCGCTTTCACCTGCGGCTGCGTGCTGCAGGCCGCCCACATCGCGCGTCAAGATCCGAGCGGCCGGGCCATCCTGCTGGTGCCTGCCGCCTTTGCGCTGGCGTCCATGGTCGGCCCGGGGTTGGCCGGGCAGCTGTACGTGCCGGGTGCGGCGCAGGTGCTCTTGCTCGCCGCGTTGACCTCGGTGGTGCCGCTCGCGGCCGTTTGGATCAGGCGCTAGCGCCGGGTGGTCAGGGCGTGGCCAGGCCGCCCGGCACGTCAAGCCGGTAGAACCTCGCAGCGTTGCCCACAAAGAAGGCGTGGCGCTGTTCAGCGCTGAAGCCGTTGACCATGCGCGCCACCGAGCGCACCAGCGTGTCGTAGTCCACGCGCAGCCCCGCGACCGGGAAGTTTGACGCGAACATGCAGCGCTCGATGCCGAAGATCGCGATCGCCTCCAGCACGATGCGGCGGTTGGACTCGTAGTCCCAGGGCTGGTCCTTCAAGCCGAACTCGGACACCTTGAGCCAGACGTGCGGCTGTCGGGCAATCACTTCCATGGCCTTGCGCCAGGCGGCCAGGCCTTCTTCGCTGCGGTCCCAGGGAAACCCCGTGTGGTTCAACACCACGGGAATGTCCGGGAACATGGCCACCACTTCGGCCGCCTCAGGCAGATGCCAGAACGGCACCCGCAAATCCCAGCTGAGGCCGTGGTCCTGCAGACGTGCGTAGCCTTCCAGCCAGTGCGGATCCTGCATGCTGCCGGGCAAGCCGCGCTCCATCAGGTCGGGCCGCAGGGCTGTCACGGGTTTGGAGCGGATGCCCCGCACCAGCTTGAACTGGGCTTGCCGCGCCAGGACCTCCTGGCTGTTGGGGGTGTGAAACCAGGCGTGCGCCACGATGGCCGTGGGCAAGCCATGCTGCTCATGCACCTGGGTCAACCAGGCCGTCTCGCCCACCTGGTCATCCCGGGTCCACTCCGCCTCGCAGTGCACGGTGGCGATCACCCGGTGTGCGGCGCTGTCGCGTCGATAGTCCTCCGG
>CAISJH010000574.1 GCA_903885585.1 uncultured beta proteobacterium | reverse complement strand
TGGCGCTCCCAGCGGCCGTGACGGTCCAGGTCTTCCACACCCGTCATCTCCGGCGAAACATAGCGCAAGGAGGCGCTGCGATCGTCACGCTGCTCATCGGACCGCACCCATTCGGCAAAGCGGTCTTGCGCGGGGTTGGACCAGGTCACCAAGGTCGCGCGGTCGCGGCCATGGGGAGTCAATTCCACGCGCTGGCCCGCGGTCAGATCGAAGGCCTGGTCGGCTGTCTGCACCTGCAGTGCACCTCGCCAGGCGGTGGCCCAGGTGGTGTCGTCCTCACGGTCCACGCGGTAGGTTCCGGCGCGCTCAGGCTGCAGCCGCGCCTCGGGCGTCAGGATCTCCAGTTCCGCGGCGATCTCGCGTGACCGCACCCGCACCGCCAGATTGCCGCGATGGAGATGAAAGCTCATCCGCCCCTCATCCATCCGCACGATCTCGATTTCGGTGCCCGGGCCGAGGCGCAACTCGGTGGAGCCCACCCGGACCTCCGCCTGCGCGCTGCGCTCCGTGGACAGACGGTCGCCCTCCGTCAGCGCCCGGTTGCGCAAGGCCTCGGACCACTGGCCCTGCTCGGTGTCGAACAGCCACACGCGGCCCTGCAAGTCAGAGAGGCGGCCCGCTCGCTGGGGCCCCGCCTGGCCAGTGACATCGGGCGAAGCGGTCGGCCCGGAGGAGCCGGCCGACCAGGATGCCCCCGCAGATCCCGCCGACGCTGCGTGGGAGACTGCACCTGGGATGGCCAAGGCGAACGTGGCGCCCAGTCCGATCAGCAGCAGGGCTTGCCGGACCCGCTGGCCATCACGTGCCTGAAACATGTTCCCGATCATGGTGCACCCTCCCTGCAGCACAACAGTGTTGAATCCGAAGCGGTCCCACCGTGGCGGCTTTCGTTCAACGCGGCAAGGCGCTTCAACGCCGACAGCCTGCTCGTAGGCGCTGTGTAAAGAATTGCGTCAACCCTGCCTGGGAGGGCGCAGCCTGCAGCAGATCGATGTCAGTGCCTCGTGTCGGCGCCCCGGGCACAACAGGCATACTGCCCGGCTCACGGATGCCACCCGCACACCACCCCATTCCTCCCCGCGCGCTGGCCTTGCTGGCCGTGCTGACGCTGGTATGGGGCACCAACTGGACCCTGTTTCCCCTGGCCGTGCAGGAAGTCTCCGTGTGGACCTTTCGCGCCCTGGCGCTGCCGGTGGCGGGCCTGACCCTGCTGATGGTGGCGCGCCTTCGGGGCCTGCCTCTGCACATCGATCGCCGCGACCGCCCCACGGTGCTGGCCGCCTCGCTGGCCTACCTGGTGGTGTGGAACATCGCCAGCACCTATGCCGCGGTGATGATCCCCTCCGGCCAGGCGGCGGTGCTGGGGTTCACCATGCCGCTGTGGGCTGCCGTGATCAGCACAGCGTTCCTGGGCGAGCGGCTGACCGGGCGCATGGTGGCCGCGCTGGCCCTGGGAGGTGCCTGCGTCGGACTGCTGCTGTACGCCGGCCGCGACGCCTACGCGCTGGCGCCGGCCGGCTTTGCGCTGGGCCTGCTGGCCGGGGTAGGCTGGGCGGTGGGCACGTTGATCCTCAAGCGGCGCCCGTTGCAGGCGCCGGCCATGGTGCTCACAGGCTGGCAGTTGCTGATCTCCTCCGTGCCGGTCACGCTGGGCGCCCTCGCCATGGGCGAAGGGCCCTGGTTCATGCCCTCCTGGACCAGCCTCGCCGCCATCGCCTACATCACGCTGGTGCCCATGTGCATCGGTAACCTGGCCTGGTTCTCCATCGTCGGCATGCTGCCGGCCCAGGTGGCTGGGCTGTCAAGCATCATGGTGCCGATGGTGGCCATGGTGACCGGCGCTGCGGTGCGGGGCGAACCGCTGGGCCCGCTGCAGTGGGCCGCCATGGCTTGTTGTGCGGGCGCCCTGTGGCTGGTCCTGAGGCCGCAAGGCCTCAGAACAAGTTAACGCCGCAAGGCCTCAGATCAAGTTAACGCCTCAAGGCCTCAGGTCGAGTTGACGCCAGCGCCCTCGCCCGCCAGCCAAGCGCGCAAGCCGGCTTCGTCCAGCACGGTCACGCCCAGGCTCAGGGCCTTCTCCAGCTTGCTGCCGGCCTCGGCCCCTGCCACCACGGCATCGGTCTTGCGTGAGACCGAGCCGGCCACCTTGCCGCCAGCAGCCTCGATCAGCGCCTTGGCCTCATCGCGCGAGAGCGTGGGCAGGGTGCCGGTGAGCACCAGGGTCTTGCCGGTCAACGGGCCCGGGGCGGCCTGGGCCGCGCCCTCGTGCTCGTCCCAGCCGATGCCGCAAGCCCGAAGTTGCTCCACGATCGCGCTGTGGTGGGGCTGCAAAAAGAAGGTGTGGATGCTGCGCGCCACGACCGGCCCCACATCGGGCACTTCCAGAAGTTGAGGCTCGCTCGCGTCCATCAGGCGGTCGATCGAGCCGAAGTGGCGTGCCAGGTCGCGTGCCGTGGCCTCACCGACGTGGCGAATACCCAGGGCGTAGATGAATCGCGCCAGCGTGGTGTGCTTGCTGCGCTCCAGCGCGGCCACCAGGTTGGCCGCGCTCTTGTCGGCCATGCGGTCCAGCGCCGAGAGTTTGGCCAGGCCCAGGGTGTAGAGCTCGGGCAAGGTGCGTACCAACCCACCATCCACGAGCTGATCCACCAGCTTGTCACCCAGACCCTCGATGTCCATCGCCCGGCG
>CAISJH010000573.1 GCA_903885585.1 uncultured beta proteobacterium | reverse complement strand
GGCACGTTGGCCTGCGCGGCACCTTCCAGCAGCAGGTCTGCCAGGCGTTGGCCGCGTTCTGAGCGCTCGCCCACCACCACCCGGCTGGGGTGCAAGAGATCGTGCAATGCACGCCCCTCGCGCAAGAACTCCGGGCAAAACAGTAAACGGTCCGTCTGGTGCCGCTGAGCCAGGCGCTCGGTAAAGCCCACGGGCACGGTGGAGCGAATCACCAGCACCGCCTCGGGCGCCAGCGCCAGCGCATCAGCCACCACGGTCTCTACGGACGACGTGTCAAAGCCGTTTGCGCCCTCGGTGTAGTCAGTGGGCGTGGCAATCATCACCCACTGCGCATTGGCGTAGGCGCTGGCCGGGTCTGTTGTGGCTTTGAGGCGCAGTGAACCAGCGCCCATCAGCGCGGCCAGCTCGGGCTCGCCCACCGGGCACTGCCCTGTGTTGACCTGCTCCACGCGCCGCGCGTCAACGTCCAGCAGCACCACCTCATGGCGCTTGGCCAGCAGCGCCGCCACTGCCAAGCCCACATGGCCCGCCCCCACTACCGTGATCTTCATGGGTGCGCATCATGCGTCATGGCCGCACTGCAGGCCGCGCGCCTGGGTGACGAGCTGACGCTGCATCCGGCTAACTCGCTGAAGGCTGTCACCGTCTGAAGCGACGACTCGCTGGCGGCACATCCTCTGGTCCAGAGTCAGGCTTCGTAGGGTCATAACCTCTCTCAGTCGCCCAAACATCAAAAAGATCCCGAAGCTCGGCCGGCAGTTCGAACACGAAATTCAGATCCAGGGGATACGTGTCCGCCAGAAAGTACCGGCAAGCATCCAGGAGGACCTCGCCCTGACGTTTGTCCTTGGGCCTCTTCGATGCGCGCCGCTCGGGCTTTCTTGACAGCCACAGCTTGTGGACAGCCATCCATCGAGGGTCTGGCACATAAACCGGGCAGGCACGGCGGCGTACCGTAGCCACAACGAAGGCCACGGGATTGCCATTAAGGAGCCATTCCTGTTCGATCAGCGAGTACATGGGCTCGAACGCTTGATCCTTGGGCAAAGGTGCAAGGCTCGGTGCTGCCAGCAGCTCTACCTCGTAGCCCTCCTTGTTCACCGCCTGATACTTCTTCTCTGGATTGATCCGATACGAGGAGTCGACGCCCTGGAGGACCTGCAATAGCGTTCGATGGCGTTCTTCCCCGGCGCTTGCAAGCGACACTTTCGTGCCGCGGCACCATGCGAGATCGAAGTCCTCGGTCTCCTCGTTGCCAGTCGGAAACTTGGCTCCGCACAGCAATTCGTAGGCACAGAAGGCGTTGGTGCCCACCACCAACACGTCATGGCGGAGCACACCTTCGACATCCAGCGCTCGCAGCAACTCGCCTTGCCTGTCCGCCAACACCGGCAGTCTCATACTTCGGTAAAGGCCTGCCCGCTCATGGATGAGTTGGTCGGCTCGCTCTACCTGAGCTTTCAGCTCATCCTTGTCCCGGTGGAATTGCTCGTATTCGGCCTCTGTTTCCGCGGAGCGGGCTCCTCCGGTCGTTCCGTTCGAGTTGGAACTGATCTTCACGCCGAGGTACTCTGTCCCTTGGACCGTCCGCCAAAACATGGAGACCGGGAGCCTGGCGAGTTGCCTCTTCGCGTCCAGCCCTTGCTCGTAGGCCGCCTCCAGGTTGGCAATCACTCGCTCCGAATCAGGTGAGAAACGATTGAAGGCTGACTTTTCGTAGACCATGACCGTCAGAGTGTATGTTTTTCACCTTTAATGCGCACATTTAACTGTGAATGGTGAAATCTTTGTTAACGCTATGGCCGCTCAAGCATCCCCGCCAAAGATTCGCGCGTGTAGATCTTCATGGGTACGCATCATGCGCCAAGACCTGTTCGTCATGGTGCGCCAGAGACAGAGATGCGTTTGGGCATCGATGGCCTTGACGCGCGGCTGATCAACCCCTGGGACGCTCAAGACGCCTGACCGATCAACAGGAACGGTCGCGCCCCGCCCCCATCAGGGGGCCACCCAGTGCGCTGTGGCAATTCGAGACGCGAGACAGGCATGACCCGTCAGTGCAGCTGGGTGACGAACTGACTTTGTTCGTGGTGGAATTGCCCGGGGTGATCCGCTGGCTGTGCGAGCGGAATGATCGGGGTGAGGGCAGCGCCCACGCTGGAAGCTGTCTTCGCGCGCCGCTGATTCCAAGTAGCTTTGCCGGTTGCTGCACTGACAGAAACTTCACGCACCAGACCATGACCACCGCCCAAACCGGCCTGCCGCCCTCCGTGCTCACGCAAGTGATCGACGTGCTGCGCCAACACCCCGAGGTGGAGCGCGCGGTGCTGTTCGGCTCACGGGCCAAGGGCCGCGCGCGGCCCAATTCGGACATCGACGTGGCCCTGTTCGGAGCCGTACCCACATTGGTGGTCGAGCGCATTGCTGAAGAACTGGACGAACTGCCCACACCCTACCTCTTCGATTTGCAGGCCATCGAAGGGCAGCAGAACCCCGTGCTGCTCGAGCACATCCAGCGTGTAGGTGTCGAGATCTACTCGGCCTCGCAAGCGCCCGCCCTGCCATGACGACGCCCTCCCAACCAGATATCCGCTGGCAGCAGCGGTTTCAGAACTTCGACAGGGCCTTCAGGCTCTTCCATGCGGCCCTGCAGGAGCGCCCGCTTGACGCCTACAGCGCGCTGGAGCAAGAAGGCATCATCCAGCGCTTTGAGTACGCCTACGAACTGGCCTGGAAGACCATGAAGGACTACCTTCAGGCCAGTGGCGTGGTGATCTCCCCAGTGACGCCGCGCGAAGTCATCAAGCAGGCCTTTGCCGCCAACCTCCTGGCCGACGGGCAGGTGTGGGTGGACATGATGCTGCACCGCAACCAGCTCTCGCACACCTACGATTTCAGCAAGTTCCGCCAGGTGCTGGAGGCAGCAGTAAACCGCTACGGCCCCGCCATGCAGGCGCTGCACACCTGGCTTGCGGCACAGGTGCAGCGCTGAGCTGAGTACTCTCCGGCGTTCAGTCGTTCCCTTCCAGCGGCCGAGTTTCCTGCACACCATCCCCCCATCAGAGGGATAGCCCCACCACCGCCCGGCTTCTACAGTGCCGGGCATGGACCTTCTGGACCCCAAGAACGACTACGTGTTCAAGCGGCTGTTTGCCGACAGCCCGGAACTGCTGGCTGAGCTGATCAGTGCGGTGAGGAAGGACGAGCCGCCACTGCAGGTGCTGCAAGTGCTCAACCCGCGCATCCTGCCGGAAGACCTGACGGGCAAGCCCATCGAGCTGGACGTGCTGGCGCGCGACAGCACCGGCCGCCTCTTCAACGTGGAGGTGCAGGTGCAGCGCCACCCTAGGTGGAGCGCCCGAAGCACCTTCTACCTGTCGCGCATGCTCAGCACGCAGATCGAAGCCGGGCAGTCCTATGTCGCCCTCAAGCCCGTGGTGGGTGTGCATCTGCTGGACTTTGATCTGTTCGAGAGCCACCCCAGTGCGCTCTGGCAATTCGAGATGCGCGATCGGCGCCACCCTGCGGTGCGCCTGGGTGACGAGTTGACGCTGCACGTGGTTGAATTACCGAAAGCTGATCGATTGGCGCGAATGCGGGATGATTGGGGAGGCGAAGCTAGCGCTGGTGCTGGTGCCGACGTCGACGCAAACGTCGATGGCGATGTTGTCAACGCCGCTTCCCGTCCCCTCAAAGCCTGGATCGCGTTCCTCAAGCACTGGAAGGAGGCCCAAGAGATGTCCGACGTGACCTACCCGCCCGTGCAGCAGGCGATGAAGAAGCTGCAAGACCTCAGCCGAAATGAAGAAGACCGCTACCGCGCCCTGGCTCGGGAGAAGGCGCTCTATGACGAGCTGACGATGCTCAGGGACGCCCGAGAAGAAGGTCGCGAAGAGGGCCGCGAGGAAGGCCGAGAGGAAGGCCGAGAGGAAGGCATCGAAGAAGGCGCCAAGGCCGGTCGCCGCAGCACCCTCACCCGCCTCCTCACCCGCCGGTTCGGCCCCCTGTCCGAAGAAACCCAGCAGCGCCTGCAAGGCGCCACCCTCGTCCAGCTGGACCTATGGTTTGACCGGGCGATAGACGCCCCCACGCTGGAAGCCGTGTTTCACGGCCACTGACCTACCCAACTGTGCAGCAGGCGATGAAGAAGCTGCGAGCTGCCACTACCCTTGGCAGGGTGGCGGCCGGGCAAGCCTTGCTCTGAGCCTAGGAGATTGGGATGAACACGACACTGACCCTGGAACTGCCGGTTGCCGGGCTGCCTTCTGCAGCTGCGATGTCTGGCAACTTCGCTGACGAGGCCCGTTTTCTGCTTGCTCTCAAGCTCTTCGAGCAGGGCCGGATTTCCTCGGGCAAAGCTGGCCGCCTGTGCCATATGGGTCGGGTCGAATTCCTGCTGACCGCAAGCCGCGCGGGCCTGCCGGTCGTCGATATGAAGGGAGAAGAACTCGCGCAGGAGTTCAGCTGATGCTGCTTGACCGGGCCGTCATCAATGCGGGGCCCTTGGTCGGCTTGTCGATGGCCGGGCAACTTGATTTGTTGCCCGCGCTGTTCACAGAGTTCTGGATCCCCGAGGCGGTCTACCAGGAGGTAGTTGTCGCTGGATTAGGGCGACCTGGAGCAGATGCACTGAGTGACTCCCGATGGATTGCGCACGTACGGCCGTCACCGTCTGCGGATCGATGAGCGTCGTGGCCGCACCATCGCCCACAAGGTCTATGGTCTGCAAGTCAAAGGTACAGCAGGGCTGCTGGTGGAGGCCTATCGGCGCGGCCTTGTGGACGACGTTCGCACCATCTTGCTGGATCTGCGGCGTGATGGTTACTACCTCTCCGACGCTGTGATTGAAGCTGCTCGTTTGGCCGCCTGCTGAACCGCCGTTTCGGCCTTTTGCCGCTCTGGGTTGACACCCGCCTGCAGCAAGCCACCCCCGCCCAACTCGACACCTGGCTCGACCGAGGGCTCGACGCCCCCACGCTGGAAGCCGCCCCCGGCAACCACTGAGCCCACGGGCAGCCCTGCGCCGCCACCCAGCCTTCTTCGAGCGCTTCTTCATCGACGCCGGCGTCTTGTGCTTGCCCCTAGGGCTGGAGTTGTCGTCAGCGGGCCTGCGGGAGTAAACCCAGGCGGCAGAACTTGCCCCTGCGGCGGTCCTGCCTCACCAGCCCACTAGCCCACTAGCCCACCAGCGTTCGGCAGGTTGGTTCATCCTGATACCCCCATCAGAGGGATGTCCACCGCAGCCCGCTGTCCCTACAGTGGCTGCTATGGACCTTCTAGACCCCAAGAACGACTACGTGTTCAAGCGGCTGTTTGCCGACAGCCCGGAGCTGCTGGCCGAGCTGATCAGCGCGGTGAGGAAGGACGAGCCGCCGCTGGAAGTGCTGGAGGTGCTCAACCCGCTGATCCTGCCGGAGGATTTGGACGGCAAGCCCATCGAGCTGGACGTGCTGGCCCGGGATGAGACCGGCCGCTTGTTCAACGTGGAGGTGCAGGTGCTGCGCCACCCGAGGTGGAGCGCGCGCAGCACGTTCTACCTGTCGAGGATGCTGAGCACGCAGTTGGATGCCGGCCAGCACTACGTCACGCTCAAGCCGGTGGTGGGCGTGCACCTGCTGGATTTCGATCTGGTGGAGGGCCACCCCAGTGCGCTGTGGCAATTCGAGATGCGCGACCGGCATGACCCATCGGTTCGGCTGGGTGACGAGCTCACGTTGTTCGTGGTGGAATTGGCCAAGGCTGATCGCTGGCTGCGCAAGCGGGATGATGAGGGTGATCGGGATGGTGACAGCGCCAACACGGGATCCATGTCGCCCGCAGGCAGTGACCCTGACGCCCACACCGCCGCCGCCCTGCAGGCCTGGATCAAGTTCTTCAAGCACTGGAAGGAATCCCAAGCCATGTCTGACCTTGCCTACCCACCTGTGCAGCAGGCGATGAAGCGGCTGCAAGAGCTCAGCCGCAACGAAGAAGACCGCTACCGCGCCCTGGCGCGCGAGAAGGCGTTGTACGACGAGCTGTATCTCTTGAACGATGCTCGAGAAGAAGGCCGCAAGGCCACGCTCCTCCGCCTGCTCACCCGCCGCTTCGCCCCCGTGCCCGAGTGGGCGGCCCAACGCATTCAGCAAGCCACCCCCACCCAACTCGACGCCTGGCTCGACGGCATCCTTGACGCCCCCACGCTGGAAGCGTTGTTCCAAACCAGCCCATGAAAACTGAAGCCGAGATCCGCATGACAGGCATGCAGGCATTGATCTCCACCCTTGGCCTTGTGGAAGCCGAGCGCTTTGTGGCTGCCCTGTCCCGTGACCGGTTCAACTACACGCAATGGCGCAGGGGCGGCCTGCCGCAGATGAGCGTGCAAGACATCGCCCGAGAGGCGAACCAGATGATGTTGAAGCTTGGTCAGAGACCGTG
>CAISJH010000572.1 GCA_903885585.1 uncultured beta proteobacterium | reverse complement strand
CTGAGCCAGCGCTTCCGCGGCCGCGTGAAGGCCTCCTTCGGCTGGGGCACCATGCTGACCAACGACTTCGTGGGCCTGGTGGCCGACGACGCACTGGCCCCCTTCAGCCTGGTGTGCAAGGCCGTCTCGGCCAACGGCCGCCCCACCGTCAAGCTCAGCGACAACCCGCTGAAGGCCATGGGCCCGGCGGAGGAGATCGAACGCTACAAGCGCGTCTTCGGCCTGGGCGTGCAGACGCCGCGGGCGTTGCGGGTCTAAGCGCGGTCAATTCACCCGAAACCGCTCCAGCGTGTCCCGGCGGACTTCGATGCCGAGGCCAGGACGGTCGGGGATATGCACGAAGCCGTCGGTCATCTCGATGGGCTGGGTGACCAGGTCTCGTCGGAAGGGGTGCGAGGAGCGGTCGTACTCGAGCACCGGGTCGCGGGCGAAGACGGCGTGGTGGGTCACGGGCAGCGATGCAATCACCTGCAGCGAGGCGGCCTGCGCCACGGCGGACCCCCAGACATGCGGATTGACCTCGATGCCGTGGGCCTGCGCCAGGGCGGTTATGTGGCGCGCGGCGGTGATGCCGCCGCAGGAGCCCAGGTCGGGTTGCACGATGTCCACCGCATGGCGGCCGAGCAGGTCCCTGAAGCCGTACAGCGTGTGCTCGTTCTCGCCCCCGGCGATGGGCGTGCGCAGCTTCGCGCGCAGCTCGCAATAGCCGTCCAGGTCTTCGGGCGTCACCGGCTCCTCGTACCAGCGCAGGTCCAGCTCATCCAGCACGCGGCCCAGGCGCAGGGCTTCGGTGCGGCCGTAGCCGTGGTTGGTGTCCACCATCAGCGTGACGCCTCGCCCCTGCATCGCTGCCGCGATGGCCTGGATGACCTCGATGTCGTCGGCCACGCCGTAGCCCAGTTTCACCTTCATCAGCTGGAAGCCCGCGGCCAGGTGGCCATGGGCCTCGTCCACCAGCCGGTCTCGCTCGCCCTGGCCGCGGACGCGGTAGAAGCCCGTGGCATACGGCTGCACGCGGGTCCTGAAGGCGCCGCCCAGCAAGCGGTGCACGGGCTGCTGGTAATGGTGGCCGGCCAGGTCCCACAGGGCCATGTCGATGGCGCTGATGGCCGCCACCACCGAACCCTTGCGCCCGTAGTCGCGGGTCTGGTGGTACATGCGGTGCCACAGCACCTCGATGTCCAGCGGGTCGGCCCCCAGCACCAGCGGGCGCAGGGCGTGCTCGATGGCGCTGGCCGCAATCTGGGGAGGCTCCAGCCCCTGGGCGAAGGCCTCGCCCCAGCCCGTCAGGCCCGCGTCCGTGATCACCTCCACCAGCGTGGCCGAGCGGCGGTGTACCCAGCCTTGCGAGAAGGCGAAGGGCTCGGCCAGCGGGCTCTGCAGAATGTGGACCTTGACGTCGATGATCTTCATGGGGTGAACCTCCTCAAGGCGTGGGCTGCACCCATTTTGGACGGAAGCTCGACATGCTGAAAGCCCGCTTCAGGCGTGACCTTCAGCCACTGGTGACGCCAGAGGGCACGGTCTCGGCCTTGGTAGTCAGTGCAGGCTGTCCAACAGCTGGCGCAGCCCTGTGTCGAGGCCGGTGAACGTCATGCCGAGGTGCTCTCGAGCTCGCGTGGCGTCCGGCTTCGCGCCCCATTGCAGCGCTTCGAGTTGTCCACGCGGCACCAGCGGGGCTGTGCCTGTCAGGCGGGACCAGGCTTGCGTGAGGGTGGAGACGGCACGCGCCACAGGCAAGGGCAGCACCGGCGGCACGCGGCCGTAGTTCAGCTGCTGGTGCACCCGCGT
>CAISJH010000571.1 GCA_903885585.1 uncultured beta proteobacterium | reverse complement strand
TTTCCACCACCACGGGCTGGCCCATGCTCTCGCTCATGCGCTGCGCCACCAGGCGCGCCACCACGTCGGTGGTGCCGCCGGCCGGGAAGGGCACGATGATCTTCAGTGCCTTGGACGGGAAGGACTGGGCCCAGGACAGATGCGTGCCCAGCCCCAGGCTGGCGCCGGCCAAGCCCAGAGAGAAGTGACGGCGAGAAAGGCGCATGGGGTCTCCGTTTGGTTTGAGTCGGAAGACCATGATGCACATGACCCACTGGGCGGGTCAATGGTGAAAACCTGTGGGCCTTTCTGCGCAGCCCGGGCCTTTCTGCCCCGGGGACTGACTGCTGGGCATTGCCAGGGGCTTGCCATTTACCTCGCCCTGCGCACGCGCAGGACTTCGTCCAGGATGACGCAGATGGCGCCCAGCGTGATGGCGCTGTCGGCAATGTTGAAGCTGGGGAAGTAGCCGCCGTGGAACAGCGGTTCCAGGATGCTGAAGCGGAACTGCAGGAAGTCGACCACGTAGCCGTGCAGCAGGCGGTCGATGACGTTGCCCAGGGCCCCGCCCATGATCATGGTGACGGCAAAGCAGAAGAGCTTTTGCGTCGGGTGGCTGCGGATCATCCAGATGATGAAGGCCGATGCCGCGAATCCCAGGCCGACGAAGAACCAGCGCTGCCAGCCCGAGGCGCCCGCCAGGAACGAGAACGCAGCGCCTGTGTTGTGCACCCTGACCAGGTTGAAGAAGCTCCATACCGGCTGGGTATCGCCCAGCTTGAAGGTGCCGATGATCAGCGTCTTGGTGATCTGGTCGAGCAGGATCACCAGCACGGCCAGGGCCAGCCACAGCGCGAGGCTGGGCCCGGAGGAGGGCTTGGGTTTGGTGGCCATGTCAGGTCCTCCTTGCGGTGACGGTTCGCGCTGGCGCCCCCTTGGGCGGCAGCCAACGCAGTGAGCTTGGGGGCTCGTTCATCTCAGGCCACCGAGCGCACTTCGCCCGCGCCGTGGAGGTTGCTCACGCAACGGCCGCAGATCGTGGGGTGGGCTGCGTCCTGTCCGACGTCGTCGCGCCAGTGCCAGCAGCGCTCGCATTTCACGGACGTCGAGGGCACAACCTCGACCCGCAGGGCGTCGCCCTCGGCCAGCGGGGTGACCCGCGCCGCCGAGGTGATGAAGACGAACTTCAGGTCCTCGCCGAGGCTTTCCAGCAGGGCGCGGTCTGCGGAGCCTGCGTACACCGTCACGTTGGCTTGCAGCGAGGAACCCACGCCGCCGGCCGTGCGCACGGCCTCGATCTCCTTGTTGACCGCATCGCGGATCTCGCGGATGCGCGCCCAGCGTGCCAGCAGCGCCTGCTCGGCCTCGCTCTCTCCGCTCACCCGTGCCGTCAGGCCCTGCGCCGCCTGGCCGCCAAAGTCCCAGAAGGTCTCGGTGAAGATGGTGCCCGATGCACTGCCGGGTGAGAACACGACCCACGCCTCCTCGGCCGTGAAGCTGAGGAACGGTGCCATCCAGCGCAGCATGGCGTGCGTCAGGTGCCACAGCGCGGTCTGAGCACTGCGGCGGGCGAGCGACTTCGGGGCCGTGGTGTAGAGGCGGTCCTTCAGCACGTCCAGGTAGAAGGCCCCCAGGTCTTCCGAGCAGTAGACCTGCAGCTTGGCCACCACGGGGTGGAACTCGTAGACGTCGAAGTGGGCGCGGATCTCGTCTTGCATCTGCGCCGCGCGCGCCAGGGCCCAGCGGTCCACCTCCAGCAACTGGTCCAGCGGCACGGCATCCGTGGCCGCGTCGAAGTCAGACGTGTTGGCCAGCAGGAAGCGCAGCGTGTTGCGGATGCGCCGGTAGGCGTCCACCACGCGGGCCAGGATTTTGTCGTCGATGTTGAGGTCGCCCGAGTAGTCGGTGGAGGCGCACCACAGCCGCACGATCTCGGCGCCGAGCTTGCTGGTCACGCTCTGCGGCTCGACCACGTTGCCCAGGCTCTTGCTCATCTTGCGGCCCTGG
>CAISJH010000570.1 GCA_903885585.1 uncultured beta proteobacterium | reverse complement strand
GTTCAGGTGCGTGCCCCAGCTCGCCTGGTTGGGGAACACCACGCCCAGGCGGTCCGCCACCGCCTTGTCCTCAGGCTTGGCCGAGCGCATCAGGCGCGCCAGGTAGTAGGTGTTGGTCAGGGCCACGCCGCACTCGCCCGCGGCCACGGCCCGGATCTGGTCGGTATCGCCCCCCTTCGGTGCACGCGCCATGTTGTCCACCAGGCCCTTGAGCCAGGCCTCGGTCTTCTGGGGGCCGATGTGTTCCACCATCGATCCGAAGAGGCTCAGGTTGTACGGGTGGGCGCCTGAGCGAATGCACACCCGGCCTTTGTTGGCAGGGGCGGCGAGCTTTTCGTAGGTGTCGACGTCCTCGCGCTTGACCCGGGCCTTGTCATAGACCACCACGCGAGCTCGGGTGGACAGGCCGAACCAGGCCGTGCCCTCGTCCGTGGGCTTGGCGCGCAGGTGCGCGGGGATGGCCTTCTCCAGCACGGCCGACTTGACCGGCCGGAACATCCCGTCCACCTCAGCGCGCCACAGCCGCGCGGCGTCCACCAGCAGGATCACGTCGGCTGGCGACGCCGCTCCCTCGGCACGCAGCCGCGCCAGGATGCCGGCGTCGTCGGCATCCACACGCTGGATGCGGATCCCCGTGGCCTTGGTGAAGCCGCTGTACAGGGCTTCATCCGTGGGGTAGTGGCGGGCGGAGTAGAGGTTCAGCACGGCTTCCTGGGCACGCGCCGGCGCGCCGGCCAGGGTGGCGGCTGCCAGCAGGATGGCGGCGAGCGTGCGGGTGCCGGCAGAGCGGCACAGGGTGGGAAGGTGGCGGGTCACGCGGCGTGGCGTTGTCATGGGGATGCTTCCGATGCGGGCGCAGGCGTCAGGCGACAGGGTCAGGGGATGCTTGCGAGGCTCCGATGGCCTCACTTTAGCAGCAAATGCGAATCATTCCTATTTGCGATGGATCAAGTTTTATCAAGCCGCTTCGCCGGCTCCCCGTGCCTTACCATCGCCGCCGCCCATGACCGATGACGCGCCGCCCCTGGACGAAGCCTCGCCCTTCCTGCTGGAAGACGACGCCCAGGCCTACACCCTGAGCGCTCCCCCCTCGAGGCGCCCTCCCGTGCCAGGCGAGGCCCTGCAGGTGCTGCGCGACGTGTTCGGCTACGGTGCCTTCCGCGGCGGGCAGGCCGAGATCGTGGGGCATGTAGGTGCGGGTGGTGATGCCCTGGTGCTGATGCCCACCGGCGGCGGCAAGAGCCTGTGCTACCAGGTGCCGGCGATCGTGCGCCACCGCGGTGGCCACGGCGTGACCGTGGTGGTCAGTCCCTTGATCGCGCTGATGCACGACCAGGTGGGCGCGCTGGAAGAGGCCGGCGTGCACGCCGCCTTCCTCAACAGCACGCTCGACGGCGAGGAAGCGCGGCGCATCGAGCGTGAGCTGCTGTCCGGCCGCCTGGTACTGCTGTACGCCGCGCCCGAGCGTGTGCTGAACCCGCGCTTCCTGGCCATGCTGGACTCGCTGCACGAGCGCGGCCGCTTGAGCCTGTTCGCCATCGACGAGGCGCATTGCGTCAGCCAATGGGGCCACGATTTCCGCGCCGACTACCTGGGCCTGTCCGCCCTGCACGAGCGCTACCCCGGTGTGCCGCGCGTGGCGCTCACGGCCACCGCCGACGAGCACACGCGGCGCGACATCGTCGAGCGCCTGTCGCTGGCGGCGGCGCGGCGCTTCGTCGCCAGCTTCGACCGCCCGAACATCCGCTACACCATCGTCGAGAAGGACAACGCACGCGCCCAGCTGCTGCGCTTCCTGCGCGACGAGCACGAAGGCGAGGCGGGCATCGTCTACTGCCAGAGCCGGCGCAAGGTGGAGGAGACGGCGGCCTGGCTGGCCGAGGAGGGCATCCCGGCGCTGCCGTACCACGCGGGCCTGGAGCCCGAGGTGCGCCGCCGCCACCAGGACCGCTTCCTGCGCGAGGACGGCCTGGTGATGGCGGCCACCATCGCCTTCGGCATGGGCATCGACAAGCCTGACGTGCGATTCGTCGCCCACCTGGACCTGCCCAAGAACATCGAGAGTTACTACCAGGAGACGGGCCGCGCCGGCCGTGACGGCGCGCCGGCGGACGCCTGGATGGCCTACGGCCTGGCCGAGGTGGTGAACCAGCGCCGCATGATCGACGAGGGCGAGGCCGACGAGGAGTTCAAGCGCCTGCAGCGCGCCAAGCTGGAGGCCCTGCTGGCGCTGGCCGAGGCGCACGACTGTCGCCGCGTGCGCCTGCTGGCGTACTTTGGCGAGGCCCGTGAGCCGGGCGCGGATGGCGGCCCCGACCGACACGCTTACCGCTGCGGCAACTGCGACAACTGCCTGCAGCCCCCGGCCACCTGGAACGCGACGGAGGCCGCCCGCAAGGCACTGAGTTGCATCTACCGCTTCGGCCAGCAAGGCGGCAGCAGCTATGGCGCCGGCCACCTCATTGACGTGCTGCGCGGCAAGGTGACCGACAAGGTGCAGCAGCGCGGCCACGAGCAGCTCTCCACCTTCGGCATCGGCACCGATGTGAGTGAAGCCCAGTGGCGCGGCGTGCTGCGCCAGCTCATCGCGCTGGGCCACCTGCGGGCCGAAGGCGAGTACGGCACCCTGGGCATGACGCCGAGCGCTCGCCAGGTGCTGCGCGGCGAGGTGGAGCTGATGTTGCGCGTGCCGGCGGAGCCGGTGCGACGCGGCAAGATGGCTCGCGGCAGCCGCCCCGGCGCCGACCGCCCCCCGCCTCTGCCGCTGGATGACACTGGCTTGGCGCTGTTCGCCGAGCTCAAGGCCTGGCGTGCGGAGGTGGCTCGGGAGCACGGTCTGCCGGCCTATGTGATCTTTCACGACGCCACGCTGGCGGAGATGGCGCGCGAGCGCCCGGCCACGTTGGACGACTTGGCCGGCATCAGCGGCGTGGGCGCGAAGAAGCTGCAGGCCTACGGGCAGGAGATCCTGCGGGTGGTGGCCCGGCCCCGCTAGCGCGCACGTTGGCGTTCAGCCCTGGCCTGCGGTGCAACCCAAACCTCCACCGGGCCGTGCAGAATCAGCGGGCCCTGCAGGGGCCGCCGCGCCGCTGCAGCCTCCGGCTCCCTGCCCGTGATCCACAGGCTTTCGCCCACCAGGAACGCTCCCACCATGAACGACCGACTCCGCTGCTTCTGCCAAGCTGAAGACCTCACGGGCGCCGCCGGCTGGCTTACCGAGACCCGCCGCCGTCTGCACCGCCACCCGGAGCTCTCCTTCCAGGAGGCCGACACCGCCGCCCTGGTGGCCGAGCGCCTGCAGGCCTGGGGCTGGCAGGTCACCACGGGCGTGGGCGGCCACGGCGTGGTGGGCACGATGACCTTGGGTCATGGCCGCAAGTCCATCGCGCTGCGTGCCGACATGGACGCCTTGCCCATCCAGGAGGCCACAGGCAAGCCCTGGCAGAGCGTGCACGATGGCGTCATGCATGCCTGCGGGCATGACGGCCACACCACCATCCTGCTCGGTGCGGCGCAGCACCTGGCCCAGACGCGCCGTTTCTCGGGCACGGTGCACCTCGTGTTCCAGCCG
>CAISJH010000569.1 GCA_903885585.1 uncultured beta proteobacterium | reverse complement strand
TACCTGTACCTGGAGGACGGCATCGCCACGCGCGCCACCGGCTTCTTCAATCACAACGCTCTTTATGAAGTGAACCTGCCCGGCGCCGGGAGTGTGGAGGTCATTCGCGGGCCGGGCACGGCGCTGTACGGCTCGGACGCCATCGGGGGTATCGTCAACGTGCTCACCCGCACGCCCTCGGCGACCCCTGAGCTGTCGCTGTCTTCCGAGGTCGGCAGCTTCGGCTGGCGGCGCGTGCTCGCCGATGGCAACCTGTCCTGGTCACCCGATGCGGCGCTCCGCACTGCGGTCAACGTCACCCATACCGATGGGTGGCGGGCGGCCACGGGGTACGACCGGGAGTCGGTCCATGTCCGGTGGGATCAATCCTTGGTGGCTGGTGTACGCACGAAGACCATCCTGGGCTTCACCCGCATCGACCAGCAGACGGGGGCCAACTCCGCCCTGGTGCTGGCCGACTACCTGAACAACCCGAAGAAGAACAACTTCTCCATCGCCTACCGCAAGGTCCGCGCCCTTCGCGTCTCCACGGAGCTGGAGATCGAGCAGGGCGCCACCCTCTGGACCTTGACGCCGTATCTGCGCTCGAACTTCATGGAGTTGAATGGCACCTTCAACCTCGCCTCAGACCCGCGCATCGAGAAGTCCGACGTGCAGTCCCTGGGCCTGCTGGCCAAGTGGCGGCACGACGTCGGTGGCCCTTTGCGCCTGCGCCTGGTGGCTGGGCTGGACCTGGACCGCAGCCCCGGCACCCGGGTGGAAGACGCGCTGAACCTCACGCGCGTGGGCTCGGGCGCCAACACGTCCTACACCGACTACACCGTGGGCAACCGGATCTACGACTACGAGGTGGTGTTCAAGAGCGTGTCCAGCTACGTCCACGCCGAGCTCTCGCCCGTTCCGTCCGTGCGGGTGAGCGCAGGGCTGCGGGCGGACCGCCTGAGCTTCGACATGCGCAACGCGCTGACCACCGCCACGACCCAGGCGTCCACCCGGGTCTATGGACAACGGGCGGCTGCGCAGGCCGATTTCTCCCATCTGAGCCCCAAGCTGGGGGCCACCTGGGCACTGGCGCCTGCGCTCAGCGCCTATGCCTCGCTCAACCACGGCTTCCGGGCACCGTCCGAGGGGCAGCTCTTCCGCGCTGGGAGCGCCGCCAATGCCAGTGATGCCTTGGCCCGAGCGCAACTGGCGCTGGCGCTCAAGCCCATCAAGGCGGATCAGTTCGAGGTGGGTTTGCGGCGTCAGGGTTCGCAATGGCAATGGGAGGCCGTGGCCTATGACCTCGTCAAGCGCGATGACCTGGTCAGCCAGCGCGATCTGGCCACCAACGTCTCCACCAATGTGAATGCTGGAAAGACCCGTCATCGCGGGATCGAGGTGTCCCTGGGGGGGCGTCTGGCCCCGGGCTGGCGCCTGGACGCCGCGCTTTCCAAGGCCAAGCACACCTACGAAGATTGGGTGACGGCCACGGCCAACTTCTCCGGCAAGGAGATGGAGTCGGCCCCTCGCCTGATCGCCAACACACGGCTTTCCTGGTCGCCGCGCCCTGGTGCCACCATGCAAGCTGAATGGGTGCGCATCGGCCCCTACTGGCTGGAGGCGTCCAACTCGGCCACTTTCGGACAGTACGCAGGGCATGACGTCTTCAACCTGCGCTGGCGCCAGGAGGTCTCGCCTCACCTGGCCTGGTTCGCACGGCTGATGAACCTGAGCGACAAGCGCTATGCCGACAGCGCTTCGGTCTCGTCCAACACGCCGGTGTACTCACCCGCCCTGCCGCGTGCGCTGTACGCGGGCCTGGAGGCACGGTGGTGACCCGCTGGCGCGATGTGCTGGCACGGCAGGGCCTGTCCTGGCATGCGGGGAGCTTGTGGTGCATCGTGGTCTTGCTGTGCTGGGCCTGCATGTCCACGGCGTGGGCGCAGCACGCCACCCACGGGTCCACAGCATCTCAACGCCGCGCACCCCCCGTGCTGGCCATGGGGGCGGCCTTTGCGTCCGATGGCGTGCTGTGGGTGGTGGGCCTGAACCCGGCGCGCCGCCTGTTCGTGCAGCACAGCGCCGATGCCGGGCTCACCTGGGGCGCACCGCGGCTGCTGGACATCGGCCAGGACGTGGTGTCCGCGGAAGGCGAAAACCGGCCCAAGATCGCCTTCGGCTATTCCGGCCAGGCGGTCATCACCTACACGCAGCCGCTGTCCCGCCCCTACACCGGCGAGATCCGCATGCTGCGTTCTGGCGACGGTGGGCGCAGCTTCTCGGCGCCGTTCACCGTGCATCGCGATCGGCAATTGATCACGCACCGCTTCGAGTCGGTGGCTTTCGACGCCCAGGGCGTGTTGCATACGGTGTGGGTGGACAAGCGCGACCTTGAGGCGCTGAAGACCAAGAGTCCCGGCACCGCGAGGGAGGCCCCTGCTCCCCAAGCCTCACCCCCGGCCGGTGGGGCAGGACAGGCGCGCAGCCGTGGCCCATCGGTGGCTTACCGCGGCGCTGCGATCTACCGCAACGAGTCGCGCGATGGCGGGCAGACCTTCGGCCCGGACCTCAAGGTGGCCGACCACAGTTGCGAGTGTTGTCGCATCGCCCTGGCGCCCACGCCGTCTGGCGGGCTGGCGGCCCTGTGGCGCCACGTCTTCGAGCCCAACGAGCGCGACCATGCCTTTGCCATCCTTTCCCCCTTTGGCGGGGGGGCCGCGGGCCGGGATCAAGCGACCGCCGGTCAGGTGGCGGCCAGCGTCCCCATGCGTGCCACGCTCGACCGCTGGGCCCTGGACGCCTGCCCGCACCATGGGCCGGGGCTGACGCCGGCCGCCGCTGGCGGTTATCACGCGGTGTGGTTCGGTGTCCGTGCGGGGGTGCCTGCAGTCCGCTACGGCCGGCTGGATGCCCAGGGTGCGCCCGCCGGTGAGGTCCAGGCCTTGCCCGACGCTTCAGCCGAGCATGCCGACATCAGCAGCGCAGGTCGCCAAGTGGCCATCGTCTGGCGCAGCTTCGATGGCGAGGCCACGCGCCTGCGCGCCTGGGTGTCCGATGATGACGGGGGGTCGTTCCGCCTGCGGGAGCTGGCGCGCAGCGCGGACGACAACGACCATCCGCGTCTGGTGCGCCGAGATGGCGAGCTCTTTGCCGTGTGGCGCACCGTCAAGGAAGTGAGGGTTGAGCGTGTCCTGCCTTGATCTCCGGCCCCCCGGGCGGCTTTTGCGGCTTCTGCGGCCTTTGCGGCTCTTTCGGCCTGTGCGCGTGCTGTGCGCGCTGTGGGCAACCGCTGCGCTCTTGCCGGCCCATGCCGCACCCCGCGCCGTCGAGGTGTTTGACCGCCCCGCCTGGGGAGCGCTGCAGGCCGGGTTGACTGCGCCGGCCATCGTCGTCTTCACCGCCACCTATTGCGCGCACTGTCCGGCCGTGATGGCCCAGTTGGCGCAGGACAAGCGCCGGTTGCAGCCCTCGGCGCAGTTGATCGCCGTGGTGATGGACGCCGTGCCCGGCGACGATGATGCGCGGCTGCTGCGCGACCCGCACCACCGCCCGGTGGATCGCCTGTTCGCCTTCCAGGGGCAGGCGGCGGCGCTGCGTCATGCGGTAGACCCGTCGTGGCGGGGCATCACGCCCTACGTGGCCTTCCTCCACCCCGGTGAGGCGCCGCGCTGGGTGACGGGTCCGCCCAAAGCGCCCGACTTGGCCGCCTGGGCCCGCAAACGTTGAAGATGCTTCCCCTGACATCCCTTTTTTCCACAGGAGACCGACCGATGAAGAACCTCTGTGCACGTCATGTCGCCGTGGCTGCGGCCTCGATCTGCCTGGCCTTGACGGCCCAGGCCCAGACCACCGTCAAGGACCCGTGGGCCCGGGCCACCGTGGCCCAGCAGAAGGCCAGCGGGGCCTTCATGCAGTTGCAGTCGGCCAAGGGCGGCAAGCTGTTGTCGGCCTCCTCGCCCGTGGCGGGCGTGGTGGAGATCCACGAGATGGCCATGGACGGCAACGTCATGAAGATGCGTGCGGTGCCCTCGCTGGACCTGCCCGCCGGCAAGGCCGTGGACCTGAAGCCTGGTGGCTACCACGTCATGCTGATGGACCTGAAGAAGCAACTGAACTCTGGCGACACCATTCCCATCACGCTGGTGGTGGAGTCGGCCGGCCAGCGTGAGACAGTGGAAGTTAAGGCGGCCGTGCGGCCGCTGAGCAGCCAGGGCGCTTCAGGCGACAAGGGCCATCACGGCCACAAGCACTGAGCGGCCCCAAGAGCCCGTGAAGCGTTCCCAGACCCCGCGGGTTCAGCGGGTCTGTGAAGCGACGGCTCAGCGGCTCAGCGCCTTCAAGGCCAGCTTGATGCCTTCGCTCACGGCCACGCCAGGGGGCAAGGCCTTGAGCGCGGCGTTCGCGTCGCGTTCGTTGTAGCCGAGCGCGACGAGGGCCTGCACGATGTCGGCTTGCGCATCGCTCGCAGCAGAGGCGGCGGGCAGCGCCAGGTCGGGCCCGAGCTTGCCCTTGAGCTCCAACAGCAGCCGCTCGGCTGTCTTCTTGCCAATGCCGGGCACCTTCACCAGGCGGCCGGCTTCCTGCCGGCTCACGGCCTGGGACAGGTCGGCCACGCTCAGGCCGGACAGGATGGACAACGCCGTGCGCGGGCCCACGCCGCTGATCTTCACCAGCTCCCGGAAAGTGGCGCGTTCCTCGTGCGTGAGAAAGCCGTAGAGCAGTTGGGCGTCTTCCCGCACGACGAAGTGGGTGAGCAGCGTGACACGCTCGCCCAGCCCGGGCAGGTTGTAGAACGTGCTCATGGGCACGTCGACCTCGTAGCCCACGCCGCCCACATCGATGAGGATCAGGGGCGGGGATTTTTCGGCCAAGGTGCCGGTGATGCGTCCGATCATGAGGCCGGATTGTGCTGCGGCACGAGGGGCGCCAGCCTCAACATCCAGGTGGGTTGCGCATCCCGCCGCGCTGTCTCGCGCCGGCCAAGCCCCACAATGAGGGCACGACCCTTGAACCACAGGCCTGCTGTCTTGATCCTCCGCCACCAGTTCGACCCCCACGACAACCGCCGCTTGTCGCACCTGTGCGGCCCGATGGATGAGCACCTGCGGGAGATCGAGGCCGCCATGGGCGTGCGCATCACGCGGCGCAACGAGCGGGTCAACATCGAGGGTCCTAAGGAAGCGGCCCGCCAGGTGCTGGACCTGCTGATCTCCTTGCACGAGCGCGCCAGCCGGCCCTTGCTGCCGCAGTCCTTGCAACTGGCCCTGGCGGAGGCCCGCGCCCAGCTGGCGATGACGCAGGCCGCCGCCCGTCCGCGCGGCAAGGCCGCAGGAGCAGCGCCAGGTCAGGCGGCTGCCCAGGGGGTTGGCGGCCGGCCAGACGCGGCCGTCCCGCCAGAGGGCGTGGCGCCCACCCCCGCGCCAGACCTGGTGCTGCACACCCGGCGCCCAGACCTGCGCGGCCGCACGCCCAACCAGGTGCAGTACCTGCGGCAGGTGCTGGCCACCGACATCACTTTCGGCATCGGGCCGGCTGGCACGGGCAAGACCTTTCTGGCCGTGGCCTGTGCGGTGGACGCGCTGGAGCGCCAGGGCGTGCAGCGCATCGTGCTCACGCGGCCGGCGGTGGAGGCGGGCGAGCGCCTGGGCTTTTTGCCGGGGGACCTGGCACAGAAAGTCGACCCCTACCTGCGCCCGCTGTACGACGCGCTGTACGACCTGATGGGGTATGAGCGCGTCACGCGCGCCTTCGAGCGCGGGCAGCTCGAGATCGCGCCGCTGGCCTTTATGCGCGGCCGCACGCTCAACCAGGCATTCGTGATCCTGGACGAGGCGCAGAACACCACGCGCGAGCAGATGAAGATGTTCCTCACCCGCATCGGCTTCGGCTCCAAATGCGTGGTCACAGGTGACGTCAGCCAGATCGACCTGCCCAGCGGCATGCCCAGCGGGCTGGTCGATGCCGCCGAGGTTCTCAAGGACGTCAAGGGCATCGCCTTCACCCGCTTCACGGCGGCCGACGTGGTGCGCCACCCGCTGGTGGCACGCATCGTCGAGGCTTATGACGCGGCGCAGACGGGCCGCTCAGGTGGGCCGGCGCAAGGCGGTACAGCCCGGCGATGAGTCCGTCGAAGGCCCCTGTATTGCAGCTCTCGCTGCAGATGCCCGATGGCCGACACCGGGCCCAACTGGCGCGCCACCGGGTGGCGCGCTGGGTGCGCGCAGCACTGGAGTTGCCGGGCGAGATCGCGGTGCGCATCGTGGACGAAGACGAAGGCCGGCGCCTGAACCGCGAGTTTCGGGGCAAGGACTACGCCACCAACGTGCTGACCTTTGACTATTCACACGAGCCCGTGGTGGCTGCCGACCTCGTGTTGTGCGCGCCCGTGGTGGAGCGTGAGGCGCAGGCGGCAGGCATCCCCCTGGAGGCCCACTACGCCCATCTGCTGGTGCACGGCACGCTCCACGCTCAAGGCTATGACCACGAGACCGAGGCCGAAGCCCGGGTGATGGAGGGCCGGGAAAGTGCGTTGCTGCCTCGACTAGGCTTTGCAGACCCCTGGAGCGCTCAGCCCAGGTAGCGCTTGCGTCTGAAGAAGGTGACCAGCCCCAGACCGGTGGCCACCATCAGTGCAAAGGCAGCCCAGAAACCGAAGCTGCTGTGGATCCAGGGCAGGGCGTCGAAGTTCATGCCGAAGAAGCCCGTAATCAGGTTCAGCGGCAGGAAGATGGCGGTGAGCACCGTCAAGGTGCGCATGATGTCGTTGGTGCGGTGACCCAGAGCGGAGAAGTGCATCTGCACGGCGGTTTCCACCGACTGCTCAAGGCGGCGCACGTGGCTGAGCACCCGATCCACGTGCTCGATGATGTCGCGGGTGCGCAGCCGCAGAAGCTCGTGCTCGTGTTGTGAATCGGCGGAGACGGCCGTCGGCCACTCGATCAGGCTGTCCATCCACTCCTGGACGGCGCTGCGCTGGTCCTCGCAGGTGTCCTCCAGCAGATGCAGCGCATTGCGCGCCTGCAGCAGCACCGGCCAGTCGGAAAACCGGCTCTTCGGATCCAGCAGGTTTTGCTGAAGCGCGCCGAGCTGGCGGGTCAGCGACCGCCGCAGATCGAGATAGCTGTCGACCATGTGGTTGACCATGCGCAGCATCAACTCGGCCGGGCTCGAGGGCAGCCGTGGCCCGCCTCTGGTGTCGGCCGTTGAGGCCAGAGCAGCCAAGCGCTGCAGGTAGTGGCTCATCACGCTGCACTGCGGCGGGTGGATGGTGAGCAGCACGCGGTCGAAGAGGACAAAGCCCACGGGGCTGGTGTCCAGATCGTCGGGCATCACCAACGCTGGGGCCCGGCGGTCCGGTCTCCCTGCCTGGCTGGGCGCACCCGTCCTGGAGTTGCCTTCGGGCTCCGCCACCGCGTGGGCCGCCAGGCGACGGAAGACCATCAGGTCATACCAGGGCGTGGCCTCGAAGGTGCTGGGCAGTTGTTCGTTCAGCAGGTCCGATACGTGCAGCCACACCAGGTTCGAACCCGACCAGCGCTGCAGCAACTCCTGCAGTGCGTCTAGGTCGGCCTCGAAGGCCCCGCGCTCGCAGGCGATCCAGGCAAAACCCTCGGTGGGCAACTCGCCTTGAGGGCCTGGCAACTCGGCAAACCGCCCCGGCCCGACGTGGGCAACGCGCATCAGAGGCTGCGCAGCTTGCGCGCGGCATCCAGCGCGAAGTAGGTCAGCACGCCGTCGGCGCCGGCCCGCTTGAAGGCCAGCAGCGACTCCATCATCACGGCGTCATGGTCCAACCAGCCGTTGGCCGCCGCGGCCTTGAGCATGGCGTACTCGCCACTGACCTGGTAAGCGAAGGTGGGTACGCGGAACTCGTCCTTGACGCGGCGCACGATGTCCAGGTACGGCATGCCGGGCTTGACCATCACCATGTCGGCGCCCTCGGCGATGTCCAGCGCCACCTCGCGCAGTGCCTCGTCGGTGTTACCGGGGTCCATCTGGTAGACCTTCTTGTCAGCCTTGCCCAGGTTGCCGGCCGAGCCCACCGCGTCGCGGAAGGGGCCGGAGAAGGCACTTGCGTACTTGGCGCTGTAGGCCATGATGCGGGTGTGGATCAGCCCCGCGCCTTCTAGCGCGCCGCGGATGGCGCCGATGCGCCCGTCCATCATGTCGCTCGGCGCCACGATGTCCACGCCGGCCTGGGCCTGTACCAGGGCCTGCCGGGTCAGCATGTCCACGGTCGCGTCGTTCAGGATGTAGCCGGTGTCGTCCAGCAGCCCGTCCTGGCCGTGGCTGGTGAAGGGGTCCAGCGCCACGTCGGTCAGCAGCGCCAGGGAGGGGAAACGTGCCTTCAACTCCCGTACCGCCCGCGGCACCAGGCCGTCGGGGTTGGTGGCTTCGCGGCCGTCGGGGGTCTTCAGCGCCGGGTCGATCACCGGGAACAGCGCCATCACCGGCACGCCGAGCTGCACGCAGGCCTCGGCCACAGGCAGCAGGCGGTCCACGCTCAGGCGCTGCACCCCCGGCATGCTGGCCACGTCCTGCGTCTGCCCGTGACCGTCCAGCACGAACACCGGCAGGATCAGGTCTTCAGGTGCCAGTCGGTGCTCACGCACCAAAGCGCGCGTGGCGGCGTCGCGGCGCAATCTGCGCGGGCGGTTGGCAGGAAAGGGGGCGAAAACTCGGTTCACAGGCCTGACTCGCTATGCTAAATTTGACAGCGGATGATAGACCTTAAGGTGTGTTGTCCCCTGCTTTTCCTCCCTGAGCAGGTGCTTCAGTGCCTTGACAGCAATGAGGCTTTCCAGCCCCGGCCTGATGGCCGGGGCTTTTTTACGCGCGCTCCATAATCAAGCGATGAGCAGCGGTTACCTCTGGGTCAAGGCCTTCCACATCGTGTTCGTGGCGAGCTGGTTCGCCGGCCTGTTCTATCTCCCTCGCCTGTTCGTGAACCTGGCCATGGTGCCCGCCGAGAGCTTGGCAGAGCGTGATCGCTTGCTGCTGATGGCGCGCAAGCTCCACCGCTTCTCCACCTTGCTGATGCTGCCGGCGCTGGTTCTGGGCGCTGTGCTCTGGCTGGGTTACGGCGTGGGCCTGGGGGCTGGTCAGGGCTGGATGCACGCCAAGCTGTTGCTGGTGGTGCTGGTGGTGGGCTACCACCACGTCTGCCGCGCCCTGCTGCGCCGTTTCGAGCTGGGATCGAACCAGCGCAGCCATCGGTGGTTCCGCGTGTTCAACGAGGTGTCGGTCCTCGCTTTCGCGGCCATCGTCGTGCTGGTGGTCGTCAAGCCCTTCTGAGGCCACGTGCTCCGCCAGCGCAGCACCGCCTTGCCGCTGGCGGCCGTCTACATGCTGCTGGTGGTGTATGCGAGCCTGTACCCCTTTGGCGAGCTGCGATGGCCTGCGGGCGCCTCCTGGGACGAGTTGCTGCATCTGCCCTGGCCTCGGTGGCGCGACCGCTTCGACGAGGTGGCCAACTTCCTGGGCTACGTGCCGCTGGGGGCGCTGCTGGCTCTGGGCTGGGCGCGGGTGGGCGTGCCACCGGCTCTCGGTGCCCTGGGTGCCCTGTGCCTGCCTGCATGCCTGTCCTACGGCCTGGAGTTCACGCAGTACTTCATTCCCGGCCGCGTGCCCTCCGGTCGCGACCTGGTCCTGAATGCGTCGGGTGCCGCCCTCGGCGTGGTGCTGGCCCTGGGTCTGCGCTGGCTGGGCTGGGTGGACCGCTGGCGGCAGTGGCGCTTGCGGTGGTTCCAGCCGCAGGCCAGTCCTGCACTGGTGCTGCTCCTGCTGTGGCCGGTGGCGCTGTTGTTCCCGGCGCCGCTGCCCTTGGGTCTGGGTCAGGTGTTCGATGAGTTGGGGGCCTGGATCCCCGAATTGCTCGAGGGCACGCCCTGGGCCGGGGCCGTGGCGCCACCCGTGGTGCAGCGCGGTGTCTTGCGCCAGGCGCTGTCTCCTTGGGTGGAGGGCACGGCGGTGGGGGCCGGTCTGCTCGCGCCTTGCCTGCTGGCCTTCGCCAGCTTGAGGCCGGGCTGGCGCAGGCTGCTGGTCCCGGCTTTGGTTCTGTGCGTGGCGCTGGGCACCACGGCCCTGTCGACGGCGTTGAACTTTGGCCCGGCCCACGCCTGGACCTGGGTGACGCCGGCTGTCGTGCCCGGTCTGGTGGTGGGTTTTGCGCTGTCGGTGGCCGCCGCGGCGCTCAAGCCCAGGATCGCGGCGGCGCTGGGGCTTGTGGCCCTGGCGACGGCGGTGTCCCTGGGCGCCTCGGCCCCGGCAGACCCTTACTTCGCCGCCAGCCTCCAGCTCTGGGAGCAAGGCCAGTTCATTCGCTTTCATGGCATGTCCCAGTGGGTGGGGTGGGCCTGGCCCTACGCCGCCATGGCTTGGTTGTTGTCTTGCTTGGCCTCGGCGCGCTGAGGCTGTCCAAGGCGCGGGGCCTTCTGCCTGAGGGTGAAACCTAGAATCCTGACACTGTGCATGCCGCAAGCCCTTCCGGCAGCGCCCACAGCCAAGGTCTCCCGCTTCATGAGCTATTACCAGCATCACATCTTTTTCTGTCTGAACGAGCGCCGCAACGGCGAGGCCTGCTGCGCGCAGCAGGACGCCCAGGCCGCGTTTGACCACTGCAAGAAACGGGTCAAGGACGCCGGCTTGAGCGGCCCCGGCGGCGTACGGGTGAACAAGGCGGGTTGCCTGGACCGTTGCGCCGGCGGGCCCGTGGCGGTGGTCTATCCCGAGGCGGTCTGGTACACCTTCGTGGACCAGCAGGACATCGACGAGATCGTTGACGTCCACCTCAAGGGCGGGCGCACGGTGGAGCGCCTGGTGCTGCCGCCGGACGTCGGCCGCTGATGAATGCCCAGACCCGGCACTTCAGCCTGCCCGGCCCGGCAGGCGAACTCCAGTGCGCTGTTGACGAGCCCGCCTCCGCAGGCTTGACCACGCCTGCTGGCCTGGCGCTCGTGTGCCACCCCCACCCCTTGCACGGGGGCACGCTGGACAACAAAGTGGTGCAGACCCTGGCTCGGGCCTTCGTGCAACTGGGCTGGCGCGTTGTGCGGTTCAACTTCCGCGGCGTGGGTGCCTCGGAGGGGCAGTGGGACGAGGGCCGCGGTGAGGTGGACGATGCCCTGGCCGTGGTGCAGGCCCTGCGAGAGCCCGCGCAGCCGCTGGTGGTGGCCGGGTTCAGCTTCGGCGCCTACGTGGCGTCTCAGGTGGCGGCTCGTCTGCAGGGCTCTGAGGCTGCGCAGCGCGTGGTGCTGGTCGGCCCCGCCGTGCAGAACTTCCCCGTCGCACCCGTGTCGCAGGACAGCCTGGTGATCCATGGAGAGTCCGACGAGGTGGTCAGCCTGTCCAGCGTCCTGGACTGGGCTCGCCCCCACACCCTGCCTGTGACCGTGGTGCCCGGCACCGGTCACTTCTTCCACGGCCAACTGCCCCTGCTCAAGAGCCTTGTGCTCAGGGCCGGGTGGTCGATGCCAGTCTGAACCATGAAATTCCTGTCCGCTCTTCTGTGCTCTCTCCTTCTGGCCACCGCTGCCCGGGCCCAGGTGCCGCAACCGCCCGAGGTGGCGGCCAGGCAGTACATCCTGATCGACCTGGCCAGCAGCCAGGTGCTTGCTGAGCGCGAGGCCGACGTCCAGGCCGACCCCGCCAGTCTGACCAAGCTGATGACGGCGTATCTCGTGTTCGATGCGATCAAGGCGCGCAAGCTCACACTGGAGCAGACGGTGTCCGTGTCGCAGCGCGCCTGGTCGGAGCGCAAGGGGGGCGGCTCGTTGATGTTCATTGACACCACCATGAAGCCGACGGTGGACGACCTGCTCAAGGGCATGATCGTGCAAAGTGGCAACGACGCCTCGGTTGCGCTGGCCGAGGCGGTGGGAGGCTCGCTGGACAACTTCGTGGCCATGATGAACCGCCAGGCCCAGGCCTGGGGACTGAAGAACACCAGCTTTCGCAACGTGACGGGGCTGACCGAGGCCAGCCACCACAGCTCCGCGCGTGACATGGCGGTGATTGCCGGCAGGGTGATCGCCGACCATCCGAACTTCTATCCCTACTACTCCCTCAAGCAGTTCAGCTACAACAACATCAAGCAGGACAACCGCAACATGCTGCTGGGCCGGGACGCCACCGTCGACGGCATGAAGACCGGCTACACCGAGGCGGCGGGCTACTGTCTGGTGGCCAGTGCCGTGCGCGACATGCCCAATGGCAAGCGGCGTCTGCTGTCCGTGGTGATGGGCACCGCCTCGCGCGAAGCTCGTGCCAGCGAGAGCCAGAAGCTGCTCAACTGGGGCTGGCAGGCCTGGGACGCCGTGCGGCTGTTCGATGCCGGCAAGCCGGTGGCCACCGTGCCGGTGTGGAAGGGCAAGTCCGCCGAGGTGAAGCTGGGGGCGCCCGGTGGCGCGGTGTTCGTGACCGTGCCCAAGGGCTCCGGTGCCCAGATGAAGACTGTGATCCAGCGCAACGACCCGCTGGTGGCACCCCTGGCCGCCGGCCAGAAGGTGGGCACCATCCAGGTCACCACGGCCGCCGGCGCACCTGTGGCTTCGCTGCCTTTGGTGGTGCAGGAGCCGGTGGAACTGGCGGGCATCCTGGGCCGCGCTTGGGACTCGCTGCGGCTGTGGATCAAGTGAGCGTGCCGCAACGCACTGATTCGAAGACTGAACTCCAGGAAGGACTGCTTGCCATGGCTGCACTGCCCGACACCCTTTGCTACCTGAACGGGGCTTACACGCCCTTGAACGAGGCCAAGATCAGCGTGATGGACCGAGGCTTCATCTTCGGCGACGGCCTCTACGAGGTGGTGCCGGTGTACGGCCGGCGCCTGTTCCGCTTCGAGGAACATCTGGCGCGCCTGGAGCGCAGCCTGGCCAAGATGCGCATCGACAACCCCTTCACCCGTGCGCAATGGCTCGAGCACGTGCGTCCTCTGGTGGCGGCCACCTTCGACAAGACTGGTGCGCAGGATCAACTCGTCTACATCCAGGTCACGCGGGGCGTGGCGCCGCGTGACCACGTGATGCCCTCGGGGTTGCAGCCGACGGTCTTCATGATGGCCAACCCGATGAAGCCCGTGCCTGTGGAGCAGCGCCATCAGGGTGTGGCCTGCGTGACGGCGCGAGACTTCCGCTGGGAGCGCGGCGACATCAAGAGCACCTCGCTGCTGGGCAACGTGTTTGCACGCCAGATCTCGGCCGACGCCGGTGCGGTGGAGACCATCATGTTCCGTGATGGCTTCCTCACCGAAGCAGCGGCCTCCAACGTCTGGATCGTCAGAGAGGGCGCCCTGTTGGGTGTACCCAAGTCTTCGCACGTGCTCGAGGGCATCCGTTTTGATCTGCTGCGGGAACTGTGCGAGGCCAGCGGCGTGCCCTACCACCTGCGGCCCATTGCCGAGAACGAGGTGCTCACGGCCGACGAGGTGCTGCTGAGTTCGGCCACCAAGGAGGTGCTGGCGGTGACTCGACTGGACGGTGAAGGCGTGGGCCACGGTACCTTGCGAGGGCGACCGGGCCCCGTGTACGCACGGCTCTACGAGGCTTACCAGCAAGCCAAGGTCGAGCAATCCATCTGACGGGCCGTCGCCAGACCGGCTTTCGCAACTGCAGGCCAGGTTGGCCGCTTCCAGAGACCCGCCCATGCGCGACATTCCCCCCGAGCAGAGCCTCATTGAGTACCCCAGTGCTTTTCCCATCAAGGTGATGGGCGCCAAGGTCGAGGGTTTTGTCGAAGCCGTCGTGGCCGTGGCGTACCGATTTGATCCAGGCTTTGATGCCAGGACGGTGGAGAAGCGCGAGAGCAGCGGCGGTAAGTACCTCGGCGTGACGATCACCGTCACCGCCCACAGCCGTGAACAGCTCGACGAGCTCTACCGCACCTTGTCCACCCACCCCATGGTGAAGGTGGTGCTGTAAGGGCTGCCATGCAGATGCAGATGCAGTGGCTGGGGCGTCAGCCCTATGACGGCATCGAGGCGCGCATGCGTGCCTTTACCGAGGCGCGGGGCCCTGAGACCCCCGACGAACTCTGGATGGTGGAGCATGACCCCGTCTTTACCCAAGGGGTGGGCGGTCGCGCCGAGCACGTGTTGATGCCGGGTGACATTCCGGTCGTGCGCACCCAGCGCGGCGGCCAGGTCACTTTCCATGGGCCGGGCCAGGTGGTGGCTTACCCGCTGGTGGACTTGCGCCGCCTGGGTGTCTTCGTCAAGGAGTATGTCTTTCGGCTGGAAGCGGCGGTGCTGCAGGTGCTGGAGGCGTACGAGGTTACCGGCCACCGCATCCGCACGGCGCCGGGCATCTACGTGCGCCTGGATGACCCGTTCGACCATGCTCCTCTGTCGACGGTCGAGCCTGGCCTAGATCCGTTTGCGGGCCTGGGCAAGATCGCGGCGCTGGGCGTGAAGGTATCGCGCCACTGCGCTTATCACGGCCTGGCCGTGAATGTGGCCATGGACCTGGAGCCTTTTGGCCGCATCAACCCCTGCGGCTACGCCGGGCTGCGTACCGTGGACCTGCGCAGTCTGGGTGTGCAGGTCGAGCCCGCCGACGTGGCTCTGCGATTGGCGCAGCGTCTCCAGACCCTGCTGACGGCTTGACAACAACCCGAGCCGATACCATCTGCGCCTTGTTTGCGTGTGTCTGCGTTTGCCGGCGCCGCCCATCCCGACGCTGCCCGTGCCCACCATGACCGATTCACACCCCCTTGTGCCTGACGCCGCCCCGGCCCCACCAGCCTACGACGCCACCGCCAAGCAGAAGTCGCAGGCCAAGACCTCGCGCATTCCCATCAAGGTGGTGCCGGCGGAAGTGCTCAAGAAGCCGGAGTGGATCCGCGTCAAGGCCGGCTCTCCCAGCACGCGCTTCTACGAGATCAAGCAGATCCTGCGCGAGCACAAGCTGCATACGGTGTGCGAGGAAGCCTCGTGCCCCAACATCGGCGAGTGCTTCGGCAAGGGAACCGCCACCTTCATGATCATGGGCGACAAGTGCACGCGCCGTTGCCCGTTCTGCGATGTGGGCCACGGCCGGCCTGATCCCTTGGACGTGGACGAGCCGGTCAATCTGGCGCGCACCATTGCTGCACTGCGTCTGAAGTACGTGGTCATCACCAGCGTCGATCGGGATGACTTGCGAGATGGTGGCGCCGCGCACTTCGTCGATTGCATCCGCAAGACGCGCGAGCTATCGCCCGAGACCCGCATCGAAATCCTCACCCCCGATTTCCGCGGTCGCCTGGACCGTGCCCTGGACATCCTCAAGGCCGCTCCGCCCGATGTGATGAACCACAACCTCGAGACCATCCCGCGCCTGTACAAGGAGGCGCGCCCGGGCTCCGACTACGCCTTCAGCCTGGGCCTGTTGCAGCGATTCAAGCAGGCGGTTCCCGGCGTGCCCACCAAGAGCGGCATCATGGTGGGTCTGGGCGAGACTGACGAGGAAATCCTGCAGACCATGCGCGACATGCGCGAACACCAGATCGACATGCTCACCATCGGTCAGTACCTGGCACCCAGTGGTCACCACCTGCCTGTGCGGCGTTACGTGCACCCGGACACCTTCCGCATGTTCGAGCGGGAGGCCGCCGCGATGGGGTTCACCCACGCCGCCGTGGGGGCCATGGTGCGCTCCAGCTACCACGCTGACCAGCAAGCCCATGCCGCCGGCGTCGCCGATGTGCTGGCCTGAGAGGAACAACGCTTGCAGGACCTTCGAAGCGCACTGCGGGCCTTGGGCAGCACGGTCATGCTGGGCGGCGCCGTCTTCGTGAGCGCCTGCGCTCCCGCTCTGGACTGGCGCGAAGTTCGCGTCGGCGCGGCCGACTCGGTGGCCTTGTTTCCCTGCAAGGCGGCGTCCCACGCGCGAGTCATTGCCCTTGCGGGCCAGCAGGTCAAGCTCACGCTGCACGCCTGCCAGGCAGGCGAGGCCACGTGGGGGTTGGCCTGGGCCGATGTGGGTGACCCTGCGCGGGTGGGTGCGGCCCTGCAGGGCCTGCAGGAGGGCGCCCGCATGAACCTGGGTCAGGCCCGGGCGCAGGCTCGGCCTTTGACGGTGAGGGGGCAGACGCCGCATCCCGCGGCGGGTCTGTGGAGCCTGGAGGGCCGCTATCCCGATGGGAAGTCGGTGGTGGGTCAGGTGGCGGTGTTCTCCCGCGGCACGGTGGTTTTCCAGGCCACTGCGCTCGGCGTGAGCGCCAGTGCCGAAGCCGCCGAGACCTTCTTCGGCGCCCTGAGGTTCGGATCATGAGCGGCGCTGTGACCATGCCCGCCACGCACCTGGCCTCTCCGGCCCTGGCCGTCAGGATCTTCCTGTCCTTCGCCTTCGCCTACTTCTTCTCGGCCCTGCTGCGAGCCGTCACCGCCACCCTCGCGCCTTCCTTCAGCGCTGAACTGGGCTTGACGGCCGCCGATCTGGGCCTGTTGGCGGGGGCTTACTTCCTTGGCTTCTCGGCGCTGCAGTTGCCGCTGGGTCATGGGCTGGATCGCTTTGGGCCCAAGCGCGTGCTGCTCTTTCTGATGGCGCTGGCCGTCCTGGGCTGTGGCGCCTTCGCGCTGGCCCAAAGCCTGCCCGGTCTCATCCTCGCGCGGGTCCTCATTGGTATGGGCCTGGCCGCTTGCCTGATGGCCCCGCTGACTTGTTTTCGCCTTCGCTACTCACAGGCGGCGCAGTTCCGCTCCAACTCCTGGATGTTGATGACCGGCTCGCTGGGCATGGTGGCCTCCACGCTGCCGGTGCAGTGGTTGCTGCCAGCCTGGGGGTGGCGCGGGTTGTTCTGGGTGCTTGCGGCTTGTCTGCTGCTGGCGATGGCGCTGATCAGGTGGTGGGTGCCGGCTGACCCGCCCGCGGCACCGCCAAGCACGCCAGGGAGCGCCGTGGCGGCAGCTTCCGCAGTCGCCCCAGCGTCCCAGTCCGGCGTGGCGCCGCAGGGTTACCGCGATGTGTTCCTGCACCCCGTGTTCATCCGAAGCGCGCCGATCGGCTTCTTCACCTATGGCGGCATGATCGCCGTGCAGACGCTGTGGGCGGGCCCCTGGATGACCCGCCTGGCCGGATTCACTCCCGAGCAGTCCGCGGGCGGCCTGTTCATCATCAACCTGTGCATGCTGGTGGCCTTCATGCTCTGGGGTGTGTGGATGCCCCGCCTGGCCCGGCGGGGTCTTCAGGCGCACCAATTGATGGTGTGGGGTTTGCCGTTTCATTTGGTCATCCTGGCCTGGATCGTGCTCGACCCGCAGCCCGCCACCGCTGTGGGCTGGGCCCTGTGGTGCGTGAGTTGCACCTTCGTCTCGCTGAGCCAGCCGGCGGTGGGCCAGGCCTTCCCCGCGGCCCTGGTTGGTCGCGCCCTCTCGGCCTTCAACCTGGTGATCTTCTCGGGCGTCTTCTTCATCCAGTGGGGCATCGGGCTCGTCATCGACGCGTTGCGGCGCTCTGGTGTGGGTGAGGCTTCAGCGTTCCGTATCGCGTTCGCGGTCTTCGGTGCCTGTTGTGTCCTCGCCTACTTCTGGTACCTTCGCCCAGGTGGGCGCCACCCAAGCACGCCGCCAGGGTCCCAGCGCTGAACCTGTCTGTCGCACGCGCCCAGCCTTTCCATGACCGATCTCGTCGTCCTGGCCCACGCGCCACTGGCTTCTGCACTGCGGGAGGTGGCCGCTCATGCCTTTCCCGACTGTGCGCAGACGCTGCGCTGCATCGACGTTCAACCCAACGAGGGCTTGGATGAGGTCGAACGGCGCTTGCGCCAGGCCACCTCCAGCGGCGCGCCGGTGCTGGTGCTGTGCGACGTCTTTGGCGCCACGCCTTGCAATGCCGCCCTGCGTGTCGCCGACGGCTCGCGGGTCAGGGCGGTTGCAGGGGTGAACGTCCCGATGCTCTGGCGTGTCCTGTGCTACGCCGCCGAACCCCTCGATGTCTTGGTTGCGCGCGCCGTAGACGGTGCGGGGCAAGGCATCATGCAGGTCGGCATCAGCCGGCCCCAGAACCAGTCCGTCCAGGTGAGCTCCCATGATCAAGTCCAGCATCACCATCAGCAATAAGCTGGGGTTGCACGCCCGAGCCTCGGCCAAGCTCACCAAGTTGGCCGGTGGTTTTCGCAGTGAGATTCACCTCTCGCGAGCCGGCCGTCGAATCAACGCCAAGAGCATCATGGGCGTCATGATGCTGGCCGCCGGCCTGGGTTCGGAGGTCGAGATCGAGACCGAGGGTCCGGATGAGCAGGAGGCCATGGCGGCCTTGCGCGATTTGATCGACGCCAAGTTCGGCGAAGGGCAGTAAGCCGAGACAGCGCGCGCTTTGGCCTGCGCGCAGAGCGGTAACGGTTCTGGCGGCCGCTGCGGGGCCCGTACCGTTCCAGGTGCTTGCTGCGCTACATTGGCCGCATGAGCATCCAGGTCTTTGGGGTTCCAGTTTCCCGGGGCGTGGCCATTGGCCGGGCCGTGCTTGTCGCGTCCAGCCGCGTGGACGTGGCGCACTACTTTGTCGCGCCTGACGACCTGGAGGCCGAGGTGCAGCGGCTTAAACGTGCCCGCGACGCTGTGGCTGCGGAACTTTCTGCGCTGCAGCGTGACCTGCCTGACGATGCCCCCGCCGAGCTGTCGGCGCTGCTGGACGTGCACCTGATGCTGCTGCACGACGATGCCCTGGCCGGTGCCACCAAGGACTGGATCCTCGAGCGCCACTACAACGCCGAGTGGGCGCTGTCGGCCCAGCTCGAGGTGTTGGCCCGGCAGTTCGACGACATGGAGGATCCCTACTTGCGCGAGCGCAAGGCGGACCTCGAGCAGGTCGTGGAGCGGCTCCTCAACGCATTGACGGCGAGCACGGGGGCTGCCGCCCGCTCTGACGCGGCTGTACCGAGGGACTTCGCGGGTGAAGATCCGCTGGTGCTGGTGGCCAGTGATATCGCGCCGGCCGACATGCTGCAGTTCAAGAGCAGCATCTTCACCGGCTTCATCACGGACGTCGGGGGCAAGACCTCACACACGGCCATCGTCGCCCGCAGCCTCGACATCCCCGCGGTGGTAGGCGCGCGGGAGGCCAGTCGCATCATTCGCCAGGACGACTGGGTGGTGATCGATGGCGATGCCGGTGTGGCTGTCGTCAACCCTTCGCCTATCGTGCTGGAGGAGTACCGCTTCCGCCAGCGCCAAAGCCAGCTGGAGCGCGCTCGCCTGGATCGGCTGAGGCACACCCCGGCGGTGACGCTCGATGGCCAGTCTGTGGAGTTGCTGGCCAACATCGAGCTGCCTGTCGACGCGGCGTCCGCCCTCTCCTCCGGAGCTGTTGGGGTCGGGCTTTTCCGCACCGAGTTCTTGTTCATGAACCGCAATGGCGAATTGCCAGGCGAGGAAGAGCAGTTCCAGGCCTACAAGGCTGCGGTCACAGCCATGCAGGGGCTGCCCGTGACCATCCGTACTGTGGATGTGGGCGCCGACAAGCCGTTGGACCAGATGAGTGCGCAGGAGTTGCGGCACGAGCACACGCTGAACCCGGCGCTGGGGCTGAGAGCGATCCGCTGGAGCCTGTCTGAGCCCGACATGTTCAGCCAGCAGCTGCGGGCCATCCTTCGCGCCAGTGCCTTCGGCAAGGTCCGCGTGCTCATGCCCATGGTGGCGCATCTGTCCGAGATTAGGGCGGGTTTGCACGCCGTCGCACGAGCCCGCGAGCAACTCGATCGCCGCGGACAGGCCTACGGCGCAGTGGACGTTGGCGCCATGATCGAGGTTCCGGCGGCGGCCATAGGCATCGACCTCTTCTTGCGTCATTTCAACTTCGTGTCCATCGGCACGAACGATCTCATCCAGTACACCCTGGCCATTGACCGTGCAGACGAGTCAGTGGCGCACCTCTACGATGCCTGGCATCCCGCTGTATTGATCCTGATCGCCAACACCATAAGGCGTGCACGAGATGCTGGGCGCCACGTCAGCATTTGCGGCGAGATGGCGGGGGACCCGGCGTTTACCGAGGTCCTGTTGGCGATGGGGCTGCGCAGCTTCTCCATGCACCCCGCCCAGATCGCCACGATCAAGCAACGAATACTGCGAACCGACACCACACGATGGACGGGTCGACTCCAGGACATCCTGGCGGCCGACGACCCACAGGCTGTGGTGCATGCCTGAATCCGGGCCAACGTGTGACGAGCCACGGCCTACGGACAGACGGTAGGCCTGCGGCGGGACCTTGTCGGAGTCAGGCACAACAAGTACTGCTTCGGCCTCAGCAAGTCGGCGCCCATAAACTTTTTTGACTTGGGGCTTGCCCAACAGCAGATACTGCGACTACACTGGCAGGCTCGCTGATCGACGGGCCACTGGGCCCGCCGATAAGCAAGCCGCGAAAGCGGCAAGCAAAGCGAGGCAGCGCAAAGACCAAGCGCTTGACACGGTTAATAAAAACGTGACAGAATCGTGGTCTTCGCTGATAGCAGCGATTGCCTTCCGAGGCGAGTTCTTTAACAACATACAGCCGATAAGCGTGGGCGTTTGAAGGCGAGTGCCAAGACGATAGGTCTAGGCCTGGAGTCACAAACGCTCACGGATGAAGAAGTGAAGTTCACTTCAATTCCGTTTTGAGCAAAACATTCAAGATCGAACTGAAGAGTTTGATCCTGGCTCAG
>CAISJH010000568.1 GCA_903885585.1 uncultured beta proteobacterium | reverse complement strand
TTCCTGGTGCTGATGGTGGGCATCAACAATTCCTACGCGCCCGAGTCGCCGGTGGCCGACAGCGTGTTCGAGGGCGTGCGGGCGGTGATGCGCTCGCTGCATGCGCGCAAGCCAGGGGCGCGGCTGCTGCTTCAATCGCTCCTGCCCACGTCGGAACCTTCACGCGACGCCACGGTCGTCAAGCCTGTGAATGCCCGCCTTGCCGCCTTGGCCAGTAGCCCGGAGTTCGCGGGCTTCACCATCTGGCTGGACCTGTATCCGTCCTTTGTGGATGCCCAGGGCCGTCAGGATGGGAAGCTCTTCCTCGACGGCCTGCACCCTAGCGAGGCCGGCTACCGCGTCTGGCGCGACAGGCTGGTGCCGGCGCTTGTGGCCGCACGGAAGACGGTGCGCTGATACAGCCGCGAGCACTTCGCCGTGGAGGCGGTCTGTCTGCCCCAAGCTCATCCCCCGTCTTGATCCTCGGGCTTCAGCGCAGGACGCCGCTGCCTGCCGGCTGCTTCAGGGTCTTCGAGGCTTGTGCCGGGTGATGGGGTTCCCTATGCTTCAGAGGCTTGAGGAGACTTTTCGTGGATCGTAAGGACACCTGTCAACACGGCGCAATGGCTGCCCACCAGCCGCAAGCAGCAGACCGGCCGAACGGCAAAGCTGGGCCGACGCCCTGCGCATGGCAGCGCCTGTCGCTCATCGGGGTGCTGGCCTTGGCGGCCTGCTCTTCACCGCGGGCCCCGGCACCTGCGTCGCCCCAGGCGCCATCACCTGTCACGCCTCAGACGTCAACGACTGTCACGCCTCAGACGTCAACGACTGTCACGTCTCAGCCGCCATCGACCGTTTCGCCTCAGGCACCTTTGACGGCCACGCCGCCGCGGCCCCCGGCGCTGTCCAGCACACCTTACCGCAACTGGGACGAGTTCCGGCTGCACGCGGGCCGCCGCTTGGTCCAGGCCAACCCTAACGGCACCTATACCGGCGCCGTTCCGGAGCCGCTGCTGGCCATCCCCGTACTGGAGGTGGAACTCAACGCTGATGGCTCCGTGCGCCGTATCTTGGTGCAGCGGCACCCCACTCAGGCCCGCGACACGGTGCAGCTGGCCATCGATGCGGTTCAGCGTGCAGCGCCTTTTGGCGACATCTCGCACCTGCCCAGGCCATGGAAGTTCAGCGAAGTCTTCCTGTTCCGCGACGACCGCCGCTTCAAGCCGCGCGTGCTGGACTTGTAGGGGTACGACATCCCCGGGGGCACGAAACCCCGGTAGATGACGCCTTCGAGGAACCCTGATTCCCTGCGATTCGCTCAAGGTTCACAGACAGGATGTAATCAACCGCTCATTTGTGGCCCTGCCAGGAGACCGTCCCCATGTCGCTGTCCCGTCGCTTCTTTCTTGCCGCTGGCGCTTCTGCCGCTGGCGCCTCGCTGTACGGTTGCTCGAGCCTAGCTCTGCCGCCCGCCGCGCCGGCGGTCAGCACCCTGGCGCCGGGTGTTGCCCGCGTGCGCTTCGGCAATGCCACCATCACCTCGCTGCCTGACGGCTTCGTAGACCGGCCGTTGGTGGAAGGCTTCGTGCGCAACGCCACGCTGCCGCAGGTGCAGGCTGCTCTGAAGGACGCAGGCTTGCCGACCGATAAGGTGACCGTGCCTTTCACTCCGTTCCTGGTGCAGGTGGGTGGTCGCAACGTGATCTTCGACGGGGGTAACGGCACCTTCGGTGCCCCGACCTCCGGCCGCATGCTCGACAGCCTCAAGGCCACCGGCGTGCAGCCTTCGCAGATCGACACCGTGATCCTCAGCCACTTCCATGGCGACCACATCAACGGCCTGCGCGACAAGGACGGCAAGTTGACCTTTCCCAACGCCCGCATGCTGGTGCCGGCGCCCGAGTGGGATTGGTGGATGGACGATGCGCGAATGAATGCCGCTCCTGCCGCGGCGCGCGGCAACTTCCAGGCGGTCCGGCGCGTGTTCGGCCCCGTGGCCCAGACGGTGGAGCGGTTCGAGCCCGGCCGCGACCTGCTCCCGGGTATCCGCTCGCTGCCGGCTTTCGGCCACACGGCCGGCCACACCACGTTCATCATCGACGGCGGCAGCCAGAAGCTGATGTACTGGGCCGACACCACCAACATCGCCGCCCTTTTCGTGCGCAACCCCGACTGGGCGGTCATGTTCGACGCCGACCCCGAGGCTGCGCGCAAGGTGCGCCGCGCCACGATGGAAATGGTGGTGCGGGAGAACCTGCTGCTGGCTGGCTATCACCTGACCCTGCCGGGCATCGGGCGGCTGACGCCGCTCGGCACTGGCTACGACTTCGCGCCGCTGGCCTGATCAACCGCCGGCCCCCGACCGCTCCGGCCCACAGGTACGCTGACCATGTCCGCCCTCATCGAAAAGCTCACGGCCACCGCCCAGAAGGAATTCCGCTTCGATCCCCTGACCGAAGCGCGCGAGAACATCTACCAGCCCAGCCAGCCGGGGCTGATGTTCCCGGGCCGCCCGGCTTTCGATGACGTGGCGCGCGAGCGGCAGTACCTGAAGGAGCGCCTGGTGGGCGCCTGCCGGGCCTTCGCACGCGAGGGCTTTGACTACGGCTTTGCGGGCCACCTCACCATCCGCGACCCCGAGCGCCCGAACCTGTACTGGACCAACCCGATGGCGGTGCACTTCCGCCAGGTCAAGGTGTCCAACCTCATCCTGGTCGACCACCGCGGCCAGGTGGTGGAGGGTGACTGCGCCGTCAACCGCGCCGGCTTCGTGCTGCATGCTGCCGTGCACGAGGCCCACCCCGACATCGTGGCGATGTGCCATGCGCACACGCTGTACGGCACGGCCTTTGCGGCGCTGGGCAAGCCCCTGGCGCCCATCTCGCAGGACGTGGCGGCCTTCTTCGAGGACCATGTGGTCATCAACGACGAGGCTGGGCAGGTGGCGGTGGAAGAGGACGCCGGCCCCAAGGTGGCCGACTGGTTCAAGGGCGTGAAGGCCGCCATCCACCAGAACCACGGCCTGTTCACCGCCAGCCGTCACAGCATCGAGGCGGCGGCCTTCTGGTTCATCGCGCTGGAGCGCTGCTGCCACCAGCAGTTGCTGGTGGAGGCCACGGGTGTCACACCCAAGCTCGTGCCGCCGGACCGCTCACGCTACAGCCGTGAGCACGTGGGCAGCGAGTACATCGGCTGGCTGCACTTCCAGACCATCTGGAACGACCTGGTGCGCACCGAGCCGGACATGTTTGATTGAGTGAGCTTCGACGGCGGGCCAAGAACTTTTGCGCGGCGCGACAGCGCCGAGCCCCCCGCACGCAGCTATTCGCTGGCCATCACCTATGCGCCCACCACGACGCCGGCCTGGCGCAGCGCTTCGATATCCGCTGGCGAGTAGCCCAGCTCGTTGAGCAGCACTTCGGTGTGCTCGCCCAGTGACGGAGGGGCCGCGCGCACGCCGAGCCGCTCGCCATCCATCGTCAGTGGCAGCAAGGCGGTGCGCGTCTGCACTGAGGTGCCGGCGCAGCTGGCGTCGGGCGGCACCGTGACGGGCGCCAGGCCGCCCGTGGCCAGCAGGTGCGGGTCGTCCAGCAGGTCTTGGGGACGC
>CAISJH010000567.1 GCA_903885585.1 uncultured beta proteobacterium | reverse complement strand
GCACCCTACGGCCTCACGAAAGCCTCGCCATGAGTTCCATCGGCATCGAATTCCGTCAGGTCACCAAGCGCTACGGCGACGCCAGCGCCCCCCTGGTGGTCAAGGGCATCGACCTGCAGGTGCCCAAGGGCACGCTGACCACCATCCTCGGCCCCTCAGGCTGCGGCAAGACCACCTCGCTGCGCATGATCGCTGGGCTGGAGTCGCCCACCGCGGGCACCATCCTCATCGACGGACAGGACGTCACCACACTCGGCCCCGCAGAGCGCAACGTGAGCATGGTGTTCCAGAGCTACGCGCTGTTCCCGCACATGAACGTGATCGAGAACGTGGGCTACGGCTTGTCGGTGCAGGGCCTGTCGCGCGACACCACGGCGCAGCGCGCCCGCGCGGCCATGGCGCTGGTGGGCCTGGCTGGCTTCGAGCAGCGGCTGCCGAGCGAGCTCTCTGGTGGCCAGCAGCAGCGCGTGGCAGTGGCGCGCTCGTTGGTGTTGGAGCCCAGCGTGCTGCTGTTCGATGAGCCGCTGTCCAACCTGGATGCCCGCCTGCGCCGCAGCATGCGCGAGGAGATCCGCGCGCTGCAGCAGCGTCTGCGGCTCACGGTGGCCTATGTCACGCACGACCAGAGCGAGGCGCTGGCCGTGAGCGACCAGATCATCGTCATGGACGCCGGCCTCATTGCCCAGGCGGGCACGCCGCGACAGTTGTACGAGCAGCCAGCCACCGAGTTCGTGGCCGGGTTCATGGGCGAGGCCATGCGCTTCGAGGCGGTGGTGGATGAAGCGGGCCTCGTCCGCCTCGGCCCGTTGAAGTTCGCCGCCCGCCGGCCTGTGGCGCCCGGGCCTGTGCGTGTGGCCGTGCGGCCCGAAGCCTGGCAGGTGTCGGCGCCTGCCGCTTCGACAGGCCTGCCTGCACAGGCCGGCCCTGCGTCAGGCGACGCTGATGCCCTGCCAGGCACCCTGCGCAAGATGGCGTACCTGGGCAGCTTCCTGGAGCTCACCGTGGACACGCCGCTGGGCGAGGTCTTCGTCGTCTCCCCCGAGGTGGACCAGTCCTGGCAGCTGGGGGATGCCTTGGTCTTGCGTCTGGGCAGCCATGGGGTGTCGGTGGTGGCCGGCTAACGTCCTGAAGCTTCGAACGGCTACCCGAAGGCTTCAGCCCCGAGCCTGCCCGCCACCCCGCACCTCCACCCACAGCAGGTACAGCCCGCTGGCCACCACCACGGCGGCGCCGGCGATCACCAGGGCATCGGGCACCTGGGCGAAGACCAGCCACCCGAGCAGCGTCATGTAGAGAATCTGCTGGTACAGGAAGGGGCCGAGGGTGGCAGCCGTGGCGTACCGATGCGCCTGCGCCACGAAGTAGTGGCCCAGGCCGCCACACAGGCCGGCCAGGCCGATGACGGCCCAGGTCAGGGCGTCAGCCGGGTCCTTCCACTGCGCCAGGCCGAAGGGGGCGATGACCACGGCCGCCCCGATGGCCGACATCAGCTGCAGCGATGCGGGGGATTCGGTGGCGGCCAGGCGCCGCGTGAGGATGTTGAAGCTGGCGTACATGAAGGCGTTGCCCACGGACAGCAGCAATGCCGGGTGGAAGGCTCCGGTCCACGGCCGCATGATGAGCATCACCCCGCCCAAGCCGGCGGCAATGGCCAGCCAGCGCCGGGCGTCCAGCCGCTCGCCCAGCCACCAGGCGCTGAGCAGGGCGATGAGCAAGGGCACCGAGAACTGGATGGCCCCCGTCTCGGCCAGTTGCAGGTACTGCAGGGCCCAGAAGTTCATCGCCGTCATCACGCCCAGCATCGCGCCGCGCAGGGCCTGCAACTTCACGTTGCGCACCCGTACCAGCTCTCGGCCGTACACCGGCGCCAGCAGCGCCGAGGTGATGAATACATGCGCCATGAAGCGCATCCACACCACCTGAAACACCGGCAGGTCCTGCACCAGCCATTTGGCACTGGCATCCAGCACGGCGAACAGCAGGGTGGTGCAGCACACCATCGAGATGCCGATGCGCCGGTTGCGCGCGTTGTCGTCTTGGAGCATGCAGGAGCCTTCGGGAGATTCTAGGAGGCGGCTCCCGGCAAGGCTCATCCTTGCGTGCGCTGATTGAGCAGGCCACCAGGCAGGCTGCACAGCCGTCGGACAATGTGCGCACTCCGCACCACGTGCACGACTCCCCAAGCCGGGGGCCTTTCAGACCGAAGTACCGACTGACGCACTGCTCGCCACTCCCACCATGAACCAGCTCGACCAGCTCAAACAATTCACCACCGTCGTGGCCGACACCGGCAACTTTCGCCAGCTCGCCCAGTTCACGCCGCGTGACGCCACCACCAACCCCTCGCTGATCCTGAAGGCCGTGCAGCAGCCGGAGTACGCGCCGCTGCTGGCCGACACGGTGGCAGCGCACCGCGCGCGCCCGGTGGAGGCCATCGTGGACGAGGTGCTGGTGCGCTTTGGCCTGGAGATCCTGAAGGTGGTGCCCGGCCGCGTCAGCACCGAGGTGGATGCGCGCCTGTCCTTCGACCGCGCGGCCACCCTGGTGCGGGCGCGGCGTTTGATCGCGCTCTACGAGGCCGCGGGCATCGCCCGCGAGCGGGTGCTGATCAAGATCGCTTCCACCTGGGAGGGCATCCAGGCCGCGGCCGAGCTGGAGCGTGACGGCATCCGCTGCAACCTCACGCTGCTGTTCGCCTTCTGCCAGGCCGTGGCCTGCGGCGCGGCTGGCGTGCAGCTCATCTCGCCGTTCGTGGGCCGCATCTACGACTGGCACAAGAAGGCCGCCGGCGCCGCCTGGGACGAAGCCGCCCGCGCCGGGGCGAACGACCCCGGCGTGCAGTCGGTCAGCCGCATCTACGCGTACTACAAGAAGCACGGTATCGCCACCGAGGTGATGGGCGCGAGCTTTCGCAACGTGGGGCAGATCACCGCCCTGGCCGGCTGCGATCTGCTGACCATCAGCCCGGAGTTGCTGGCCACGCTGCAGGCCAGCGACGCACCCCTCACGCGGGCGTTGGACCCGCAGGTGGCACGCGACGCCGACATCCCGGCCGTGCACCTGGACGAGGCGGCCTTCCGCTGGGCCTTGAACGAGGACGCCATGGCGACCGAGAAGCTGGCCGAGGGCATCCGCGCCTTTGCCGTGGACGCGGCCAAGCTGGACCGCATGATCGAGGGGTTGAAGGGTTGAAGGGCCGATGGGCTCAAGGGCTCAAGGGCTCAAGGGCTCAAGGGCTGATGCTTCCGCAGGCCCACCAAATCCCAGACGCCCGTAACTCTGCATCCTCCAAGGCACTCTCAGGCCCCAGCCCATGACCATGACCATGACCATGATGTCCCACCCCCGCTGCGACCGCACCGCTGCCTGGGCCGCGTTGCAAGGCCACTTCCAGGCCCATGGCCGTGGCCTGGACCTGCGCGAGGCCTTCGACCGCGACCCGGCGCGCTTCCAGGCGCTGTCCTTTGAGGCGCCGGAGGTTTTTGCCGACCTGTCGAAGAACCTGCTGGACACGGCCACTTTGCACTTCCTGCTCGACCTGGCGCGCGAGTGCGGCCTGGAGGCCCGGCGCGATGCCATGCTGGCTGGCGAGAGCGTCAACCTCACCGAGGGCCGCGCGGTGCTGCACACCGCGCTGCGGGCGCCGCGCGGGGCCTGGCCTTTCAGCGACGAGGTGCACGCCACGCTCGACACCATGCTCGCCTTTGCTGACGAGGTGCGGGCTACCGCGAAGGGTGGCCTCGGGGGCCCCGGTGACCCGGGTGCCAAGGGTGGTATCACCGACGTCGTCAACATCGGCATCGGCGGCTCGGACCTCGGCCCGCGCATGGCCGTGGCGGCGCTGGACGCCTTGGCGCAGGACGGCCCGCGCCTGCACTTCGTCAGCAACGTTGACGGGCACGACCTCACGGCGGTGCTGCGCGGTCTGGACGCCCGGCGCACGCTCTTCGTCGTGGCGAGCAAGACTTTCAGCACGCAGGAGACCATGGCCAACGCCCATGCGGCGCGGGACTGGTTCGATGCCCAGGGCGGCACCGACCGCGCTGCGCACTTCGTGGGCGTGACCACCAACCTGCAGGCCGCAGCCGCCTTCGGCATCACCCGCACCTTCGGCTTCTGGGACTGGGTGGGCGGGCGCTACTCGCTTTGGAGCGCCATCGGCCTGCCGCTGGCCATCGCCATCGGCAGCGCGCAGTTCCGCGCCTTCCTGGACGGCGCCCATGCCATGGACCGGCACTTCGCCACCGCGCCCTTGGAGCGCAACCTGCCGGTGCTGCTGGGCCTGCTGGACCTTTGGTACCGCAACTTCCACGGCTTTGCCAGTCGCAGCGTGGCGCCCTACCACCAGGGCCTGCACCGGCTGCCGGCCTACCTGCAGCAACTCGAGATGGAGTCCAACGGCAAGGGCGTGGACCTGGACGGACAGCCACTTCCCTACGGCACCAGCCCCGTGGTGTGGGGCGAGCCCGGCACCAACGGCCAGCACGCCTACTTCCAGATGCTGCACCAGGGCACGGACGTGATTCCGGTGGAGTTCATCCTCGTGCGCCAGCCGGCGCATGCCTTGCGCGACCAGCACGCCAAGCTGCTGGCCAACGGCCTGGCGCAGGCGCAGGCGCTGATGCTGGGCAAGACCACCGCGCAGGCGATGGCCGAGCAGGCCCCCACGGCCTCGGCCACGCTCGACCGCGCCGTGCTGGCGCGCCACCGCACCTTCCCTGGCAACCGGCCCAGCACCACGCTGCTGCTGGAGGCGCTCACGCCCCGCTCGCTGGGTGCGCTCATCGCGCTGTACGAGCACCGCGTGTTCGTGAGCGGCGCGTTGTGGGGCATCAACAGCTTTGACCAATGGGGCGTGGAACTCGGCAAAGCCTTGTGCAACGCCTTGCTGCCGCGTCTGGACAGCGGTGACACCGCAGGGCTGGACGCCTCCACGGCGGGGCTGCTGCAGCGTCTGAAAGGGGGCCGCGCGTGAACCGCCCCGCCGTCATCTTCGACTTCGGCGCCGTGCTCTTCCAGTGGCAGCCCCTGGCGCTGCTGCAGCAGACCGTGCCCGACCTGGCGCCTGACGAGGCCGCAGCCCGGCGCGTGGCCGCGAGCTTTTTCGAGAGCTTCACGCCCGACAGCGACTGGGCCCGCTTCGACCTCGGCCTGGTGGAGGAGCCCGAGCTCGCGCGGCGCATCGCCGCGCGCACCGGTGCGCCTGAGGACCGTGTGCGCCGCGTCATCGACGCCATCCCCGGCCACCTGCAGCCGCAGACGGACACGGTGGCCCTGCTGCAGCGCCTGAAAGCCGCCGGTCACCGCCTGTACTACCTCTCCAACATGCCGCGCGCCTATGCCGAGCATCTGGAGCGCCACAACGCCTTCATCGGCGACTTCCTCGATGGCATCTTCTCGGCACGCGTGGGCCTGATGAAGCCGCACCGGGCCATCTTTGAGCTGGCCGATCAGCGCTTTGCTCTCACCGCGGCCCAGACGGTCTTCATCGACGACCATGCCGGCAACATCGCCGCCGCGAGGACGCACGGCTGGCAGGCGGTGCACTTCAGCGGCGCGGCCCAGGCCGAGCGTGAACTGCAGCAGGCGGGCTGGCTGCCGGCGGGCTGAGCAGGTGCCGCTTTGCGGCTTACGCCCGGGCCTGTCCTGTTTAGGGAAAACCCGAATCTGATTCCCAGCGTCAACGATGGTCATCGCCTTGGTGTCACATTCGCGGTCTTGAAAACGCGATCGCCGGCACCTGATCGTGCCGTGCGGCGGTTTCGGAACCGGCTGCCCCTCGCCAGACCGCAGCCCAGACCCACGACACAGATCGGAGACGTCCATGCAACGCATCCCCCGTTCCCCCTCCCGCCGTCAGGTGCTCCAGGGCACCGCCGCCGCCGTTGGCGCCGCGTCCTTCGCGCCGGCGCTGCTGGCGCAGGCCGCTCCCGTACGCGTGGGTTACTCCATGTCGCGCACGGGCCCGTGGACGGGCGGCGCGCAGGTCAGCCAGGAGCCCAACTTCCTGCTGTGGGCTGAGCAGCAGAACCAGGCCGGCGGCCTGGACGTCAAGGGCGTGCGCCGCAAGATCGAGCTCATCAGCTCCGACGACCGCAGCGACACCGAGACCGTGGTGCGCACCTACGAAAAGCTGATGGGCAGCGACAAGGTGGACCTGGTGCTGCCGCCTTGGGGCAGCAACGCCAACTTTGCGGTCGCCCCGCTGGCCAACCGCTTCGGCTACCCCTTCCTCGCGCCCACCGCGCTGAGCCGCCGCCTGGCGGAGATGAAGCTGCCGTATTTCTTCCTGCTGCTGCAGCAGCCCAAGGCGATGTGCGAGGCCATCGTGGACATGTTCAAGGCCAACGGCATCCGCACCGTGGCCTGCGTCTACGTGGACGACCTCTTCGGCCTGGAGAACTACGCCGCCTTCAAGGTGGCGCTGCAGGGCACGGGCATCAACCTGGTGGAGGACAAGAGCTACCCGGGCGGCGTGAAGGACCTCTCGCCCGTGCTGCGCTCCATCAAGGACAAGAACCCCGACGCGTTTGTCGGCTTCACCTACCCGCCCGACACCATCCTGGCCAGCCGCCAGGCCAAGGAGATCGGCTTCAATCCCAAGGTGTTCTACGCTTCGGTGGGCACGGCCTTCCCCCTGTACAGGAACGTGATGACCCCGGCCGGCGCCGAGGGTGTGAGCGGCATGGGCTCCTGGAACGGCAAGACCAGCCCTGGCGCCAAGGCCTATTTCGACGCCCACGTGGCCAGCCAGAAGAAGGAGCCGGACCGTTGGGCCAGCGGCGCGGCCTGGGCCGGCCTGGAGATCCTGACCAACGCGGTCAAGCAGGTGGGCCTGGACCGCAAGGCCATCCGCGACTACGTGGCCGGCACCACGCACAAGACCATCCTCGGCGACATCCGCTTCCAGGGCAGCGAGAACGTGGGCACGCCCGGCACCATCGGCCAGTGGCAGAACGGCGAGTTCGAGGTGGTGTGGCCGGCCGCGCGTGCCACCGCCAAGCTCAACGTCAACAAGCCGGCCTGGAAGTAAGCCTGAGCGGGCCGGTTCATGAAGCGGGCCGCGAGTCCTCGGTCCGTGCCCACCCCTGATGATTCGCACGGCCGGCTTCGGCAGTACTTCGTTGTGGGGTGCTCTCGCGCTGCCTTGCCCAT